>NZ_JACJEW010000011.1:0-115064 GCF_014164315.1 Pseudoalteromonas sp. SG44-1 | reverse complement strand
TTGGCACCCAGATATGACAGCGCTGACAGCTAAGAATATGATATCAAAAAGTTTATGGACAACTTTACCCTGCTGGCGAGGGTCGTCAATTGATTCGAAATATTTAAATAGTTGAATATCAGGCACGGGGGCTC
Source organism: Pseudoalteromonas sp. SG44-1 (assembly GCF_014164315.1). Lineage (NCBI taxonomy): Bacteria > Pseudomonadati > Pseudomonadota > Gammaproteobacteria > Alteromonadales > Pseudoalteromonadaceae > Pseudoalteromonas > Pseudoalteromonas sp. SG44-1. Next base: position 114,930 of record NZ_JACJEW010000011.1, on the reverse strand, counting down.
CTTAAAAAGGAGTATAAGATCATACTTTTAAGTCAAGGTAAAGTTCGTGATCTTGCCCTGGACTATAACGTAGATCCGCTAGGCTCTGTATCAATTATTACCGTGCCAACAATACAGTAGCTAATTCAGTTTTATTTAAACTTCATCTATAACAAAGGTCTCTATTGAGGCCTTTGTTATTAATATATTTAAACGATAAAAGCCCGACATTATTATAATGCCGAGCTTTGGACTTTATTAAGGTTTCCATGAAACGTTATATGTAAAGTGACAACTCTTTACTTTTCGGTTGTCTTTGTTTTCTCCTTACGTATTTTTCGCTTTTCTTTTAACGTCATTTTTGCTGGTTTTTTAGCTTTTTCTTTACTCATTATAAATAACTCCAATTAAATATATAAAAATTAATAAATAAAAATTGAAATGATTTACTCTATATAATTCTCCTTACTATTAATTGCTAATATTTGCCAAGAGTGAAAACATCCATATTCTTTACACTCAAAAATGTGACCTATTTTATGTCCTAAAAGATCAGTACCTATAGGAGAGTGTAATGACACAACATTATTACATAGCCCCTTTTTTGCAGCCGGAACTAAGCTTATACGGCGTTTATAACCCGTATCAGTATGCTGGATGACTACGGTACAGCCAATTTGTACATGTGGGCTAAACTTTGACCAAGGTCGTTGTGAATACTCTATTTTTTGCAACACATGCGCGAGTTTCAGCGGATGTAAAAATGCTGAACTTTGGCTTAAATAGTTTTTATACTTATAAAAAGCAGGGGTTTTGTACCCGAACAGAAAAGCAAACACGGACTAAATCTCCACGAAAACTGAACCGAACTTAAATTTAAAATAATACAGTGAGACTGCCGAGTGTAAGAGTTACACTCGGCTTAAATGTCGAAGGTGAGATTTGTTTTTTGTGGATGAGATATTAATATAAACATGATGTTCCTCTTATTTAAAGTAATCATACCTCATAAAAATATTATATCAATGGTGTTTTATAATTTAAAAATAAAGATATTAATTTAAATTTACTAGTGTGCGTTAATTCCATGTTTTTTTGTGCGTAGCGTGCGTTTTGATACTAAATAATATGCCACAGGAACAAAGTAAAATGACAACACAGTGGTTAATACAGTACCACCTGCGATAGCGACGGCAAACGGAGGCCAAAAACCTCCGCCGGCGAGTATGAGTGGTAAAAAGCCACCAACGGTGGTGATAGTCGTGGAGCTGATATGGCGTGAGCAAGTCATCACAGCGGCAACGATTTTGTTTTTATCAGTGAGGGCTTGCAGTGAATTTAACTCTGATAAAATGACAATGGCGGCATTTATGGCCAGTCCCATTAAGCCCAATAAACCAATGATCACAGTAAAACCAAACGGGTAGCCAGCAATAAATACACTGAGCAAGCCCAGCATTGCAGCTTGCAGGGCGTTTATTAAGATTAGCCCTGTGGTGGTAAATGAATTAAATGACATCACCAGTACGGTGATCAATAACACGACAATAATCCCCACTTGGCCAAGCAATTTACCAACCGCTTCGTTGCGTTTTTGCGACTCACCACCGAGCTCTAATCTGTAGCCATGGGGTAATACAAAGCCTGATTGTGCAATGGTGGCGGTCATTTCATTCAGTACGGTTTGCGGTAATACGCCAGTTGCTAAATAAGCTTCGATAATATTAACACGTTCACCGTCACGGCGAGCGATAGAGCCACGAGAAGGGCTCAGTGTTGCACTGGCAAATGATTCAACCACTAGCGGTTGTGCAGTATCTATTTGGTTTGAACTAGCTGGCGTATTTAACTGCGTACTAAATAGCGAGCTAATATCATCTCGGCGCTTATCTGCAACTCTAACACGTACGGGAACGGTTTCGGTATTATCAATAATACTGCCGACCACGACACCATTGAACTGGTTTTGTAGTTGTGTTGCCATATTACTTAGGCTTAATCCTGCATGAGTCAGCGCTGCTTCATCGGTGTTTAACCATAGTTTAGGCGAGCCCGACAATAAGGTTGGACGGGTGTGGGTTATATCGTTATGAGCAATGAGCTGCGTGCGTAATTGTTGGCCCAGTTCAGAGAGAGTATCTAGGCTTGGGCCATAAATACGCATTTCAATTGGTGCATTGAATGGTGGACCTTGCTCAAGCTTTCTGACTAAAGTTTGTGCGTTTGGAAATGCTTTATCAAGTTGTATTTGCAAGCTTTTTATTAACTCGTTGGCACGTTTAAAGTCGGTTACTTTTACCATCGCTTGCGCATAGTTATTGGCGCCGCGATTACGCTGGAGCATATTATAGTAAAAGCTTGGGAAATTAGTTCCGATCATCCAATCGAGCTTTTCAATGCCTTCAGATTGCCGAATTAGTTGATCCATTTTCTCTATGGCTTGTCGAGTTGATGTAATACTCACATGAGGGGCAAAATGCACTTCAATTTGAAACATATCGCGATCTGAGGGCGGGAAAAACTGCTCGGTGAGTTGTCCTGCCCCAAAAAAACCGGCAACAGGGAGTATAAAGACCAGTAGTAAAGTGAGTATTGGTTTTTCTAGGCTACGTTTTAACGTTGCTTCAAAGCGTTTACTGAGTTTAGGTGTGCGTATACCTTGATAAAAGATACCAGTACGCTGTTCGTTATTGATAAATTGCCCTGCAAATACCACCACTAAAGAGTGTGAAATCAGGTATGAACCAATTAAGGCAAAAATAACACTTAAGGCAATACCGCCAATAAACTCTCCTGCAGCACCTGGCATCAACACAATCGGTGCAAACGCTAAAATAGTTGTTAGAGTTGAGCCAAGCAGTGGAAGCCAAAAATGTGCCACGGCTTTTTCTACTGCGGCTAAAGCTGTTAGGCCTTGTTGGCGAAAGCGCTGAACAGCATCGGTGATGACAATGGCGTTATCAACCATAATGCCCAGGGCCACGACTAAACCGGTAACCGACATTTGATGAATAGGTAAGCCATAGAGCTGCATACTTACTAACGTAAACAATACGGTTAAAGGTAACGCGGTGCCGACAACTAGAGCAGCTTTAAAACCTAAAGTGATAAATAGTACCACTAGAATAAGCACAAACCCCACGGTAATATTGCTGAGTAAATCGGCTAAACGAGTTTGGGTATAACCGCGTTGATCAAAAATATCTTGGAGTAAAATTTGGCTTGGTAAGTCTTGGCTAAAGTTATCGATGGCGACATCAACACGCTTAGAAAAAGTATCGATACGCAAGTTTGGTAACATGCGGATCGCAATATAAATACCGGGTTTTCCATCAATTAATGCAATTTCGTTCACGGGGGTTTTTACTGAGCGAGTAATTTGGGCTACATCAGAGAGTTGATATTGCCCTGCATTTTGATTACTACTTAGTGGAATTGCGCCAATGCGAGCAATCGAGTCAAACGCACCGGTCACTTCAATTTGCATTTGCGATTTGTCATTTGTAAGGGTACCAGCGGCTACTTTTGCATCTGCACCTTGAATAGCTGCATGAATATGCGCTAAAGGAATACCAGCTAAACTGGCTTTTTGTTGATCAACCGCAACTAAAATTTCCTCATCAACTTGGCCAAAAAAATGCACCAACTCCACACCTGAAACATTACGTAATTGATTTTGCAGTTCTTTTGCATAGCGATTAACCGTTGCTAATGTGGTTATATCGTCATTGGCGTTAAGCGATAAGATACGAGTATAAGCATAGCCACGCTCGTCATCCAGTAGCGGTGATGAAGCATTTACTGGCAACTGGTTGTTGACATCACCTAATAAATCACGCATTCGCGACCAAATGGGTTTAACGTTCGTGACTTCGTCTTTTAGCTCAATGGTGATCACTGAGAGCCCAGGACGAGAAATCGACGATAAATGCTTTACTTCAGCTTGGGATTTTAGTTTTTGTTCGATTTTCTCACTTATTTGCACCTCAACTCGTTCAGCACTGGCGCCAGGTAAAGCAGTGGTTACGATAGCGATACGATTAGTTATTCGAGGATCTTCACTGCGCGCTAAGCCACTGATCGCAGCTAAACCACTAACGATAAGTAACGCCACTAAAAGCGCTTGGACACGCCCGTGATTAAATAAATAGCGGATCATCACAGCACCTTGGTTGGTTGATTTGCAACAACATTAACCGAAATGTTGGCCGACAGCTTATGCATGCCATTGGCAACAATTTGCGCACCATTGTGTAATGGGGCGCCAATAAACGCATAGCCATCATGGGCATAATAAAGCTGCACAATGATAGGTTTTAGTACCTTGTTTTTTATTTGATAAACCTGCCAAGTACCGCGCACACCATCGGCAAGGGCATCAAGAGGCACCCAAAAACCGCTTTGTTGCTGATATTGTTGCACTGTTAATTTTGCTAATTGGCCAGCATAAACAACTGCGCTAGTTGGCAAAGAAAAGCGCATTGTTAAGGTTTGTGTATGTGGGTCGATACTCGCTCCTTTACTGATAGATTGTGCAGTAAAGTTTTGTCCGGCAATCTCAATGTCCATGCTATTTTGGATGGTGCTTTGCAGTGTCAGTGGGATCCCCATGCTAACTTGCGCATGTTGGTTTTCGATTAAACGCACAATCGGTGTACTGGCTGCAACAATTTCACCTTGTGAGGCAAAGCGCTGGCCTAAAATACCGTTGAATGGCGCGGTTAAATGTGCCTTTTCAGTGCGGATACTGACTTCATTCAAGCTTGCTGCTATTGCGGCTAGTTCTGCGTTAAGTACAGCGATATTGGTTTTAACTTGGTCAAGTGCCGAGGTGGCAGAGTAGTTCTTTTTATCAAGTTCTGCTAAACGCTTTTTTTCAAGTTCAGCGAAGGTAAGTTGTGCTTGAATTCGTTGTTTTTGCGCCTGGAGTTTTTGTTCTTCGATAACTAAAAGCTGCGTATTTTGGCGTGCAATAATATCGCCTTGTTTTACTTGCTCGCCTTGATCAAAATAAATTTGTGCAATTTTTCCTGGAAATTCAAAACTCAACTTTGCATCGTTTTGTATGACCACTTTGCCACTAAGCGTACGTGTTTGATAATAGCCCGCCTCTTGTTGTACTGTGTAGGCAGCTACATGAACCAGACTTTCGCCGTAACATATAAATGATGTGAATAAAATGAATGCACTTAGCAGATATTTTTTCATTATAATATCCTTATTTATCGCCATGTTAAATCAGCGTGGTTAGTCAGGTGCATTAAACACAGTTATGCTTTGTGCTAGACGCAGAATGATTTAGAATTGGACTCAAGAGTCTAATTTTGTATGAATATAAACCAATCAAACTAGACTGTCTAGTTTGATTTGAGGTGAAAATGGAAATAACTACCCTAAGTCGGTCAGAACAAAAACGACAACAAATTATTACAGCTGCAACGACCTTGTTCATGGATAAAGGCTTTCCTAATACCAGCATGGATCAAATTGCTAAATTAGCCCAAGTATCTAAACAAACGGTTTATAGTCATTTCAAAGACAAAAATAATCTATTTGTTGAAACTGTAACAGCGCATTGTTCCTCCTCAAACTTACGTAAAGAGCGTTTTGAGCCAGCGCAAAGCCTAGAGGAAAACTTACTACGTGTTGTGACTAATTTTATTACACTGGTATTTTCACCCGAGGCATTGAAAGTATACGACACGTGCGTAGCGCACAAAGATGAATACCCTGAGTTGGCCTTATTGTTTTATGACGCCGCCCCTAAAGTAGTGATGCAGCAGGTAGAGGTCTGCTTATGTAGTATTGCACAGGCGGGCTTGCTTGATATCGACAACCCTAAGTTTGCCACGTTACAGTTACTGGGCATGGCCACAGGTGATTGGAAATTACGCCATGCACTTGGGCACGCAAAAATTAATGATGTACCGCCAGCAGCATATATTGAAGATTGCGTAAGGCGGTTTATTAAAATGTATCGCTAAGGCTTTTGAGTAACCACTTACTGCAATATAAATTCATCGATAGGTTGTTTAGTTAATTTACCTATTTGCTTAAAAATGAAAATAATTGCTCCGCCTAATAGCACCATAGTCGGCGCCACAATGACTGGGTAGCTTAACCAAGTCATACGTCCTAACTCTTCGGCATAAGCTGTGGTGCCTGGCATACTAACAACAATACTTTTTGCTAAAAAGTAGTTGAGTGTTGCAGATAAAAAGAACGCACTGGCAACAATAAAACCGGCAAGACGCATTTTTGCATCAAATACCGCGGTGTTGTTTTGTTGCTCTAACGAATGCATAAGTTTATCAATATCAAGCAATTCAGGATTAATTAGTAATTTACGGATCAGCGGATAAGGGGTGTACTGGCTGATCAATACAATCACACCAATAATTGCTGGTACCATCGCTTCTTTAATCGCGATATAAGCTGGGTCAAGTTCAAATAAACTGATACCGCCAGTAAGTAGTACGCTGATAATGCCAAGTACTGAGAAAAAGTTTACTTTGCCTGATTGTTTAAGTTCCCACAAACCAAATAACAGCGGAAAAGCAAGTGCTACCACTACTGCCCATACCGGGCCTAACGTATCAGGTGTACTAAAGCGGCTTAAAATCACCGCAGGTAAAATAATATTAAAAATTATATTACTGAAAAAATTACTCTTCTTTTTTGCCGCTGTCATTATGCATCAATCATTGGTATTCAATACATAAAGTATATACACAAGTTACTTTAAGATATAGACCCGCTGTGTTGCAGTAGTTACAAGTAAGTTTAGGATAATTTGCTTTATGCAGACTGCTTTAATGAATCTGAGATTTCATCACAGTGCTGTTTTAAAATTTCGATAGCCACTTTGGTTTTACCTGCCAAAATATCTCTTGCTGGGGTAATTGCATACACACTGTAGGTTGGCAGTTGCCAGTCAGTGCATAACTCAACGAGTTCTCCTTCTAGCAATAATGATTGTACTTCTGGCTTTGGTAAAATTGCATAACCAACGCCATCACACACTAATTGAATAATACTGTGCATGTTATTAACCACGATACGTGGTTTTGGGAGCGCTTTTTTTTGGCTGTTTAAACTATGCGTTAATGGGTGATCTGCAGTGCAATGCGAGATACGAGTATAATGGTTTAACTGCCAAGGCGACAGTGTGCAATGCTCAGCCAATGGGTGACTTTTATGTACACATAATACGAGTGGCCACTTCGCCAAAGGCCGAGCAACTAAACTTGAATCATCCAGCGGGCCAATCGCTATAGCCAAATCAGCGCCCGACTTTATTATATCAAGGGGTTCGTCAGATAAAGTCAGTTGCACATCAAAATAAGGGTACTGGTTGGTTAATTCTTTAAGCGGTTCACTTAATATTCCGCCACCGAATCCAACCGGTGCTACTAACTTTAATTGACCACTAGGGCTGTTTTGTAAAAATTGCAGCTTTTCACCAGCTTGTTTTGCAGCGGTGAGGATGGTTACACAGCTTTGATAATAAATCTCGCCAGCCTCGGTGAGTGTCAGTTCTCGTGGACTGCGATTAAATAAGCTCAACTTAATATCAAGCTCTATTTGTTTGATTTGTTGGCTAATTGCTGATGTGGTCATGGCAAGATCAACTGCGGCTTTACTCATACTACCCGTTTCAACAATGCGCACAAATACAGTTAATGCGCGAAGTAATTTTGTATTCATTTGGTTAAGTCTTACTTAATACTGTTTTAAGAAAATACACATTGTAGAAAAAGGAACATCTCACTACCATGCAAACGCTAATTATTATCATTTAAACTGCATTTGTCACGGAGAAAAATCATGAACACGGTAAGTTGTAAGTTAATACCGTTAACTAGCGCCATTTTAACCGCGCTTAGTTTATCCAGCTCAATAGTGTTAGCTGATGAAACGAAACAAGATATGGAAGTTATCGTGGTATCAGCGTCAGGTTATGAGCAAATGTTAAAGGACGCGCCAGCAAGCATCAGTGTGATTGATCGCGCAGATCTGGAAAAACGCTTTTATCGTGACTTAACCGATGCAATGACCGATGTTCCTGGAGTTGTGGTTACCGGCGGTGGCGATCGCAAAGATATAAGCTTGCGAGGCATGGCTAGCCAATACACATTAATTTTAGTTGATGGCCAGCGACAATCATCACGTGAAACAAGGCCAAACAGTGATGGGCCAGGTGTTGAAGGTGCATGGACACCGCCAATCTCTGCAATTGAACGCATTGAAGTGATACGTGGGCCTATGTCGTCCTTGTATGGCTCAGACGCTATCGGTGGGGTGATAAACATTATTACTCGAAAAACACCCCAGCAGTGGTATGGTGAGCTGCGTTTAGACAGTACAGTTCAACAAAGTAGCGACTCAGGTAATACTAATCAAGGTAGTTTTTTCGCAGCTGGTGGACTTGTCCCAGAATTATTAGGTGTGCAATTATATGGGCAGTTTTCAAAACGTGACGAAGATAACTTTACTTCAGGCTTTAGGGGCAAAGAGCAAAGTAACCTTAAAGCAAAGTTTATTTTAACGCCAAACGATAATCACGAAATAATGCTAGAGGTTGGCAGCGCGCAGCAAAAATTTGAAAACACACTGGGTAAAACAGTTGAACCATTGGCGCCGGGTGAAAGCTGTGGCCGAAGAGGTTGCCCAGAATCATCGACAACAGAGTATGAGCAACAAACTTACTCGTTAACCCATAACGGTTATTATGACTTTGGTAACTCGCGCAGCTATTTAAAATACGATAAGTACGATAATACTTCTCGTGAAATGTTTGTTGAAAACACGGATGCGCAAACCAGTTGGACTTTACCGATTTTTGCCGGTCATAACGCGACGCTTGGTGCAGCCTACTTAAAAGAAGTGCTTGATGATTACACGAGTAATAGGATCAGCGAGTTAACCCATGTAGAAAATAAACAGTGGTCGGTATTTGCTGAGGATGAGTGGAGCACCAGCGACAAATTTAAGCTCACCACAGGTTTGCGTTACGACCACGACGATAATTTTTCAGGCCATTGGAGTCCACGTTTATATGGTGTTTATACCGCCTCTAAGGCTATCACTATCAAAGGTGGTATTTCGACAGGTTTTAGAGCGCCTAATATTCGTCAATCAAATGCAGACTGGGGGCAAGTAAGTCGAGGCGGCAATATCTATGGCAACCCAGATCTTAGTCCTGAAAAGTCATTGAATTATGAAATGGGTATTTATTACGATCCACGTGGTGATTACACAATCTCAAGTACGGTGTTTTACAATGAGTTTGATGACAAAATTACGCGAATTGCATGCCCACTTACGCAATGCACGGATGGCCAAAATCAGTTTGGTTCAGATCCGACAACCTATGTAAATGTTGATGAAGCCGTGACTCAAGGGTTTGAATTTTCAGTTTCTTACGACTTAACCAGCGATTTAGGTTTAAGCGCTAATTACACTTATACCGATTCTGAGCAAAAAACCGGGCAATATAAAGGCAGTCCTCTCAATCAGTTACCTAAACATATAGTGCAAACATCGTTAAACTGGCAGCCAAGCGATAAGTTAGGGGGGTGGTTACGTGTGCATTATCGTGGTGAGGAAAGTCAACCAACCACAGGACCTTCACAAAGCAGCCTAATTGCACCTAACTACACGTTAGCCGATGTGGGTGGTAATTATGTTTTGACTAAAAGCGTAAAGTTAGGCTTTGGTATTTATAACCTATTTGATAAAGATATCACTGAGAATGAATATGGTTATGTCGAAGACGGACGCCGTTATTGGGCATCGCTCGGGTGGCAGTTTTAATGCATACCACTTAGTAACCCCTGCTTAGGTTAAGTAATAAGGTCTCAATTGAGGCCTTATTTTATAAATGGAGCTTTATAACTAACTGAAAATATAAATAAACTATTGCTGATGAAAAGTTTCTACTCTAAAGTTAGGGTAGCGTGTGTTTCTATTTCGAAGTTTGCAGCAATGTGTTTGGCTTTTAGGCTAGGCTGAGCTTATGTAGTGTGGTAATTCCCCATAAATAGGCGATAACGCAGCATAACTGGCAAACATACTATGCTCTAAGTGTTAAACCTAAATTGAACAAATTTTAATCCCGAAAGGTCAGTCTCCTTAGTAAGGTAAATATTTAATTACACGCTATAATAATTAACCAATATGAAGTGGTTAGATAAGATTTTTTAGCTATAGCATCTGTCGCTATGCAAAAATAATACGAGGTATTTATTTGAATTTCCTTCGAAGCTTCCATGATATTGTATCTGATCAAAGTCAAAGTTTTGACGAGAAAACGCATAGTTTGCTCAAGTTTGGGCTTGATGTATTTAATTTAGATATCGCGATTGTTAGTAAAATTGAACAAAATATTTATACCGTGCTCTACGTTATAACACCTGATAATTCTTTAGCTTCTGGTACAACGTTTGATTTAGAAGGCACTTATTGTGTACATACACTCGCAGCAAATGCCGCGCTTACTTTTCATAAAGCGTCGAGTAGTCGCATTGCAAACCACCCATGTTACCTAAATTTCCAGCTCGAATCTTATATTGGGGCGCCAATAAAAGTCGGTTCAAATGTATTCGGTACAGTTAACTTTTCATCACCGGCTGTATCAACTCCCTTTTCACAACAAGCCCATGACTATGTTGAGTTATTTGCACAATGGCTGGGTGCTGAGTTTGCCCGCAAGATCACCAATGAACAGCTTATTAAAAACAACAATACGCTGTTAAAATTAGAGGCTGTAGCAAATATTGGCACGTGGGAAGTTGATTTACTCACTGATAAAGTCACTTGGAGCGAGCAAACACGACGTATTTACCAAGTTAGTGATAGCTATGTTCCTGATCTTAATGCTGCGACTGAATTTTTTAAAGCAGGAGAAAGCAGAGAAAGCATCGTTAATGCAGTGAACTCTGCAATGCAAAGTGGCGAGAAATGGCATCTCGACCTCGAACTTGTTACCGCTAATGGACAGACTTTGTGGGTATCAACATTTGGTGAAGCTGAATTATTAAATGGTCGATGTGTGAGGTTATTTGGTACCTTACAAGACGTGACTGAATCGGTCATGCTTCGCGAAGAGTTAAAAAATAAAAAAGCAGAAGCAGAGCGCATGTTAGAAGATAGAAGCATGCTACTAGCTAAAATAAGTCATGAACTCAGGACACCATTGAACGGCATAACCGGAATGTTAACTACGCTATTAGGTGAGCGCCGTGAAGATAAGAGAGTTGAAAAACTAAAGATAGCTTTGCGTAGCGCGGATATTTTATTGAGTATAATTAACGAAGTGCTCGACTTTTCAAAAATAAACCACGGTGAGTTAAAACTCGAACCAAATCATTTTTTATTAAAAACAATTTTTGTTGATCTTGCTTCGTTGTACATTCCATTGTTTAGAGATAGTAAGGTTGATTTTCAAACAAGTATAACGATAGCAGATGACTGTTGGGCTTATTGCGATAATGCTCGGCTGAGCCAAATTGCGTCAAACTTATTAAGTAACGCGTTAAAATTCACTGACGAAGGCTTGGTAAAATTTAATGCTGATGTGAATGTAGTCGGTGATAAATTAGCCTTGCATCTTGAAGTGTGTGACAGCGGAAGGGGGATGACCAACTCATTTTTAGATTCATTGTTCTCACCTTTTACACAAGAAATAGACGCCAAAAAGAGTAAAGGTGGTACCGGCTTAGGCTTGGCAATCGTAAAAGAATTGATTGATTTTATGGGGGGGACAATAACGGTTGATAGTACTTTTAATCAGGGTACGACATTTATCGTGGATATCCCACTTGCAGTCGGCGCAGTACAAATCGAAAATAATCCTCGGGTAAACGTTGTCATAGCGGCAACTAATTTATCGGTTTTAGTTGTTGATGATAACCAAATAAACCGATTGGTACTGGACGCTTCGCTTGAAAAATTAAATATTAAAGCCGATTTTGCAGTTGATGGCGAAGACGCAATTTTAAAGTGTAAGCAAAAAAAATACGATCTTATTTTTATGGATTGCGTGATGCCGCAGCTGGATGGACTTGAGGCCACTAAAATTTTGCGAGCACAACATATTTGTCCTTATGCAGATACCTTAATAGTGGCATTAACTGCAAATACATCATCTACCGATAAAGTTGCGTGCAAAGAAGCTGGCATGGATATGTTTATTTCAAAGCCTTTTAAACTACATTCGATTGAGGAAGCGGTAGTTAATGCTGTAGGAAAGAACAAAACTAAAGAAATAAGCTAGTTTATTAACAGAGAAACATAACGTGGCCTAATATTTGTATGTTTTTTAATGTGGTATTTGATAAAACGCACTATGATTAGTTTTATTATCGCAATATATTATTATTTCTTTATAGCTCTCAACAGCAATGAACCGTATCCTAAGATACGTTATACACTATTACGCAATGATTGATTGCTTAACTGATGGGTACTGTAAATAAATAATAAAGACTGTATTTTTACTGTTTGAGGCATGGAGTTGAATGAAAAATAGTGGTGTGATTTGTCTCTCGGATGTACTTGAACTGATGCTTGACGCTGTTTGCGTGGTTGACAAGCAAGGGGTATTTGTTTTTGTGAGCGCGGCTTTTAAAGACATTTTTGGTTACGAGCCTTGCGAAGTAATTGGTAAACCAATGCTCGACTTTGTTTATAAAGAAGATATTGAGATCACGCTTGACGCAGTAAATACGTTATTATCTGGGGGCTCTAAACCGCGCTTTGAAAATCGTTGGGTGAGAAAAGACGGGCGAGTGGTGCATATATTATGGTCTGTCCGCTGGTCTGATTCACATCAGTTCAGAATTGCTGTTGCTCATGATATCACCGAGCGCAAAAAATTTGAAAAGCAATTACAACATATGGTGGGACATGATCAGCTAACGGGTTTACCCAATCGCATGCTGTTACTTGACCGAATTCAATCAACATTAAAGAAGGCTGACCGACAGCAAGTTGAATTATCGCTACTATTTATAGATTTTGATGGTTTTAAAGAAGTTAATGATTCATATGGGCATCAATGTGGTGATCGATTATTGCAAGCAATTGCAGCTCGGCTGCAAGGGTGTATTCGAGGATCTGATACTGTTGGGCGCTTAGGTGGCGACGAATTTTTAGTCTTACTTCATGGGATTAGCTTACGCTCAGACGTACATAAAACAGCTGAAAAAATCCGCAAAGAGTGCGAACAAGCTTTTGTGATAGATGAACATTCATTACAGCTTTCAGTCAGTATCGGTATCGCCAGTTATCCTGAAATGGGCGAGAATGAACAACAACTTATTCAACATGCAGATCAAGCAATGTATGTTGCAAAAAATGCAGGGGGTAATCGTATTGTCTAAACACGTTACTCCCCTTTGATCAAAATCAACATTTAGCTTTATAACTAATATTTTTACGTCTTTTTTGGTTTGTTAGTTGCTGTCTTTACTTGTAGACATTGAACTGCCAACCGATGCAACTATCACCAAAAGAATGGCTAACCATTGCCAAAGAGTTAATAACTCGCCTAAAATTATAAAGCCAGCAAGTGCCGCAATAGCGGGCTCTAAGCTCATCATAATACTAAATCCTTGTGCAGGCATATTACGCAGTGCAACCATTTCCAGCGTATAAGGTAGGGCACTTGACATAATAGCAACCAATAAACCTAAAGGGATCACTTCCCAGCTTAGTAGTGCACCACCTTGAGAAATAGCACCATAAGGCACTAATATAAGCGCCGCGACACTCATACCAAGGGCAACAGTCATCCCGCCAGAGCTTTGATTCCCCGTTTTTTTGCCAAATAAGATATAGCCAGCCCAACATGCACCAGCACCCAGTGCCAGAATCACGCCCAGTAGATCGAGACTTTCTTCACCTTTCATATCCGGGAGCAACATTACGATCCCCGATATAGCACAGGCGACCCAAAATAAATCTCGCTTACGTCGCGATGATAGCAGCGCTACCGCTAACGGGCCGGTAAATTCAAGGGCGACCGCAATCCCCAATGGAATACGCGCAATGGCGTAGTAAAAAAAAATGTTCATACCGCCTAAGCATAAGCCATAAACAATAATTGGCATGCGTTGACCCAGTGGCGGAAAGGCGCGCCAAGGTTTAAACACTAAGCACAATATCGTTGCTGAAAAACCTAAACGAAGTGCGGTTGTCCCTTCAGGGCCAATTAATGGAAATAGTTGCTTAGCAATTGAAGCGCCTGACTGAATAGTCACCATGGCAAGTAATACACATATAACAGCAATGAAAAAAGGAGAAATAACTCGAGACATAACGTATAAAAAATGAAAAAGGAAATTATCTGCAGAGTGTACAGATTAATGTAACAATTTAATATATTTGCGATAAATAGCAGCCATTAAGTGATGCAGGCTCACGTATTAAACAATGCGTGAGCCTTTATTTACCTTATGAACTCTATTGTTTTGTGATCCAGAATTACTTTATCTTTAATGGGTTTTTGCTTTAAGCGTTTAGCGATAAAGAAAAACATAACTGAGAAAAGTGTGGCTATAAAATCAACAGAATAGCTTTCGTAATAGGGGAGCAGAGCTAAATTATTCAGGCCTTGAATAACACTCGAGATGGGTAAACATACGGTTAAAATCGATAATGTTATTAAGCCAGTATAGCTTGCTTTGTTAGCGCCTAGTGTAAAGCAGTAGGCTAAGGAAATAAAAAAAACAACATAATAACACTGCATATAATGGTGATTAATGTTATTTATCAGTATGTTACTCCATTTTGCTAACAATAATACTGCAACAACAGCGAGCATGGATCCTAAACACACGCCAATCGTTAACTTTGCCATAATATGTGTGCCGGTTTTATTTGCATCTTTTTTCATTCGTTTGTCTATCCATAATAAGTTGCCTGAATAAAAAAGCAATGCGCCGAATAGTCCCATTATAAAGTAAGCCCAGCGACCCCACTCACCGCCATATGTTCCAAAATGCAGTGAAAAGATACTCGCGACAAAATTGCCCCAGAAGCTTTCTTCACCCTGTGGGTAAGTTGATCCGCTGATCTCTAAAGTATACGGGTTCATAAATAAATAATCCGTATCAGGTCCACGTACCACTGCAGAATCATTACTCATTTTAAATACAGCGGAAGGGGACGCTAAATTCAATCGACTGTAGCTAATATGTATTGGCTCATAGCCTGTAGCATAGCCCTTAGCCGCTAGTATTTGTGTATCAATACGTTTCAGTTCGCTGATGTTATAAGCGTGTGTTGCGGTTGGGGGACGCTCAAATAGTGGTTTGTCACCATAAAACTGGGCCAAACCATCATAAATTAAGTCGTGAAAAGCAAATACAATAACAGTAAACGCAATGATCAAATGAAAGGGCAAACTCGCAACGCCAATAAGGTTATGGCTATCTAACCAAAAGCGACTCGGGCCTTTTTCTTTTCGCAGCGCAAAAAATGTTTTTACCAGTGTTGGTAAAAGGATAATTACACCGGACACCAAGGCTAAAAAATACAGTCCTGCAGCAATACCAAGAATGTAAACGCCAGATTGGTCGTGGCCAATTTCACCAATAAAGCCTGCGGTACGGTGTAGGTAATCGATTAAATCAGCAAGTTTATGTTCTGCTTGATCAGCAATTATCAGCTTTTGATCTTCATCAAGATATGCTGTTTGCTGTTGATTATCTAGGTGCATGCCACGAGCTTGACCTTGTGTATACCACGACAGTGGCGCAGCTGTTGTTAAAAGGTCGAGTTCAAAACCTTTTGCCATTTGCTCAGGATAAACAGTGATGGCTTTGTCGACTAAGCTTTGATAGTTTGTAGTAGTGGGATCGGTAAGTGGTGCAGTAGTTGGCTCTGCCCATTGTTGGATTTCATGTTTAAACATGGTCAAACTACCAGCATAAAAGCCGATGAAAAGTACTAAACCTGCAATGATCCCCGTCCATGTATGCACACCTTGGTAGGTGCGTAAAATATCGGCTCTTACTTTCATAATCCACCCCTTAACAGCAAAAATAAACTATACAAGATAACATTTGCTCCACCGAGTATGAGCCAAGCTTGCCTCGCTGAATTAAATAAATAAGTAAAACTAAAGAGCGTGAGCCATAAAATCGGGATCATCCACATATTAAATTGAACCTTGTCTTGGGCATCAATTCCGCCTGGGCCGTACCAAGCAAAAAAAGCAATCAGAATATAAGCCAGCGCTAAACCCAGCAATACACCAGCTAAACTTTTACCAAGCCAAGTTGGTTGAATTTTTTGTCTTTGCTCAGATGTCATTTCTTAGCCCTTTCACTTTAATTAAGCTTGCAAATGGCATGACCATTAAAGCGAGCATCAGTATTAAAATAATAAAGAAGCTTGCTGCTAATTTAGACAGTGTAGAAAAAGAAATGATAATTGCAGTTATAAACAGCATTAGCGCAAGTGTACGCCAGTGTTTAGAAATAGGTTTAGTAAGTAATCTTTGATGGCGATTACTGCAGTAGAGCACAGTTATAGCAATGAGTAAGATAACAATAACGGTAAATTGAGACATAAGAGCAATAATAGTTTATTTTTAATGTTATTCTAAATGATAAGTAAACTCAATTGCAATACTGTAGTTGATATGGTATTTTTTCGCGCAATTTAAAATGTCTCAAAAAAAGGAAATTATTTTGGCTGCTTTATTTAAACGCAATAAGCTTTCACTGCTTATTGCCAGCGCGCTGTTATTTACTCAAGCTCAGGTATTAGCAGATGATGAGGGTAATCGCGAATCAATTGATACTATCGTTGTTACGGGTGAAAAAATAGCAAAATCACTTAAAGACACTATTACCTCAGTTGCGGTCGTCGATAAGTCGTTATTAGAAAATGGTCAGCTAGCATCTGTTTCAGAAGCGCTTGCAGAAATGGCGAATGTAGTGGTGTTAACGGGGTCAGTTCCTGATATGCGTGGTGTGTCAGGTAACGGTGGAGCAACAGGGTTTAATTCGTTTAGTGGTGGCTCTAAAGCGCGAGTATCAACGTTAGTTGACGGTGTAAGTCAGCCGTTTGTCGCTGATTTAACCGGTGATACTGGTTTGTGGGATATGGAGCAAATAGCAGTGTATCGAGGTCCACAATCAACAAGTAATGGTCGTAATAGCATTGCTGGCGCTGTTTATATGACAACCAAAGCACCGATTCAAGACTTTGAAGGCGCAGTGCGAGTCGGTTACCGCAATCAAGATAGCTACCTTGACACCGCAGCCGTTGTTTCCGGTGCATTAGTTGAAGATGTACTTGCTTTTAGGTTATCGACTCAATATGTTGATGGTGAAACTTACAGTAACCCAACTGTCTATGAAACAAATCCGACAGATCGCGATCTAAATAAATTAAACACCTCAAGCACCCGAGCAAAATTACTTTATACTCCATTTGATGATCTATCAATTCAACTAAGTTATTCAAACTACAGTGAAAAAGGAAATTCTGGTCGTCATTATTATGAAGGTGACAACCCATCTGATTATATACCACTGTTTCAACGTATAATGGATACAGATTCAGATACAACACAAATCGATTTTGAATATAAGATTGATGAGAACTTCTCTGTGGATCTGCTGGTGGCATATATGGATTATCATTGGGCGTTTGATGCTTATGAGCCGCTAGCAACAGCAGAATCTGATGTTACTATGGATGAAAAAAATATTACCATTGATGGTAAATTAAACTTCGGTCTTAGTAGTGATTTTTACTCAGGTTTTATTGGCTTAGCTTATTTCGATCGAGATCAAGATTTCGACAGTACTGGAGCAACAGATTATTTTGGTGATGATAGCAGTGATTCGATAGCTATTTACTCAGAGGCAAGCTTCAACCTAACAGATAAGTTAATAGTAACAGGTGGCTTGCGGGTTGAACATGAAAGTCAACTTCGTAACTTTAACATGGCATTTAGAGGCGATACCTTAGCTGAACAGCTAGATGATTCTAATACTATTAAATTACCTACCTTAGCTATTCAATACAAAGTTACCGAGGCAACTACTTTATCAGCCAGTGCGCGGCGTGGTTATAATCCCGGCGGTGGTGCACTCGACTTTAATGCTGAAGATTATTATTACTATGATGAAGAAACTGTTAATACCTATGAGGTAGGCACACGTAGTGTATTAAATAACGGCGACATTAATATCAGTGCAAATGTCTTTTACAATAACTTTGACGGTTATCAGGCATTAAGTTCAGATCGTAGAATTACTAATATCGATGACGCTCATAGTTATGGTTTAGAGCTTGAGGCTTACAGTATGTTAGGTGAGCAATGGCAGTTACATGCTGGTCTAGGATTGTTAAAAACAAAAATTGACGCATCTACAACGTATTCTGAAGCGGTTGGTAACGAACTTAATTCAGCCCCTTCATTTACAGCCAGTTTAGGTCTGTCTCATTGGTTTACTGACAACCTTAAAATCAATGTCAGTGCAAATTATGTCGATGAGTATTACGGTGATCTTACTAACAGTGAAGAGCGCATGGCAGGTGATTACACTATTACTCGCGCTACAATAAGCTATGACACAATGAATTGGTTAATTAGCGCTTATATTAATAATGCCTTTGATGAACAAGGTTATACCAGTGTAGAGCCTGTAAGTGGCAGGTATCCAACTGGTTATGTCTCTGTTGTTAGCCCACAAACATTAGGTGCTTCAGTTACTTATCGTTTTTAGCTACTCTAAAACCTTAGGCTGTTGCTGTATAAAAGCCTGAGGTTTTTAATCCAGAGATCCGTTAACTTAATTTAAACTTATTTATTTGTGTATTTAAATTAATCGCAACTTGCGCGAGTTCACTAGACGAAGACGAAATTTGTGCGGTTTGCGACTTCGACTGCATACTGGCATCTTGAATACCAGTTAAGCGTTCAGCTATATCTTCGGTTACTTGTGCTTGTTGCTCGGATGCAGCTGCAATGGTTCGGTTTGCATCTGAAATTAAGCGCACTTGGGTGCTTATTTCTTTGAGCATTGAGCCCACTTTTTCTGAGTTTGATACTGCGTCTTTAACCCGCGTATCACTGCTACGGATCCGTTCGGTTACAGCGTTACTTGCAGACTGTAAGCTATTGATTTTTTGTTGTATCTCAACTGTTGAGCTTTGTGTTCTGCTCGCTAATGTCCTTACCTCGTCGGCAACGACGGCAAAACCTCGACCTTGTTCGCCAGCTCGTGCGGCCTCAATTGCAGCATTAAGTGCTAATAGATTAGTTTGTTCAGCAATATTGCTGATCACATTTAAGATCACCGCTACTTTGTTAACTGAAGATTCGAGATCATTTAAATCATTAATTGACTCGGTTAATATTTCAGCAACCGATTCGACAGAATGAATACTCTGATTAACGACATCGATCCCTGCTTGTGTTTTAGCATCTGCATCTCCTGCGTTTTGAGCCGCTTCAGAGCAGTTTTTTGATACTTCTTTGACGGCGGTGGAGTTTTCATATACTGAACTTGAGATCACCTCAATTGCTTGACTCTGCTCGTCATTAAGCAGTCTTGCCTGCTGTGCAATAGAATCTAGCTCGTTTGCAGCAATTTGGGCTTGTTGGGATTGCGAGTTAATTTCTGACAGTAAGGTAGATAGTTTATCGATCATAATATTAAAACTGGCTGATAACTCTGCAATTTCATCGTTACCGGAGTGAGCAATTTTATGCGTTAAATCACCATTGGCGATTCGTTGTGCTTCATTGACTAATAGCGTGGTTGTCTTTATTACGCGCTTCTCAAGCTGTAAGTAGCATAAAATTAAAATAGTGATTATAACTAATACCATCACAATACTAATAAGGCTTAAATTAGCAACACGATTGTTATTATTCATTACTTCTTGCAAGCTGCTGTTTTCTACCGCAGCTAAAAATTCTTGCACCGGTGTCTGTATTTTAGCTACTTCATCCATATATCCCTTATCGGTTAGCAGTCCTATTGCCTGTACCCACTGTTTTGATTCGCTCGTATTTAATAATGATGGTGATTGCCCAGCAAAACTACTTACCAATTGAAAAGCTTGTTCTTCAGTGTTGACTAACTGCAAAGAGAGCGAGTTAGATTTATTTAGCAAAGCAAGTTCTTGTTCATTTACATTAAATTCTTTTAAGCGATCAATATAAGATTTTTTACGACCGTCTAACCAGGGTTCAGTTCCTTCAATTTGATTTACAAGTTCATAGTATTGTTTTTTATAGCTAGGTTGTAGGGTGACAACATATTGTCGGGCGAGTTCTGTTAGCTCGATAGAGTTGGAGGCCGACAGCTTAGCAAAATGACTTAGCTGATAGCGTTGCTGAGCTGATTGTTGACTATCAGATAATCCTGTTTTTAACAGTAATATGATAATGAGTAGCCCTGCTGCAATTGTGATTGCTAGAGCAAAAACAGTTCTTAGCATTAATCTTATTGTCAAAATTGCCTCTGATGCGATTTAATAATAATGCTAAATAACTATAGAATATAATTTCAATTAACTAAAGAATTCATGAATTTTATTTGCAAACTAGGAAGATTTGGATACGCATTAAATTAGTGAGCAGATTGCAAGAGTATGATAAAAGTGACAACAACATTGACAAGCCTCAAAGCATTGAGGCGTTGAGGCGTTGTTTTGCGTGAATAATATTTTGTAGCTTATAGTCGGTCGGCTGGATAAATAACACCAAGTTGCTGTCTTGCTTTATCAAGTACAGCCATCACATTGATACTTAGTTGATGGGTATTGATAGGTGATTCGAGTTGTCCTGTGTTGGCAATTGTAATGAAATGGGCAACTTCGTGGCGCATAAAGTGTTCATCAAATGGCTGTGATAATTCTTCAACACTGCCATCATTAGCAATAAATTGTATCTGTTTTAATAACGAAACGGCTTCAATTCTGATACGGCCCAGCTCACCTTGGATTTCTGTAAAATTATCACCTTGAGATATTTTTGAATAACTGATCACTGCTTGCTTATCACTATAATTTAGTAATACATCACCAGCACCATCTACCCCTGTTTCAAGTAATACTCCACTGGCTTTTACCGTGTTTGGTGCACCCCAAAGTGCAATCAAGATATATAGCGGATAAACCCCTAAATCGACGAGCGCACCATTAGCGAATGCTGGCAAAAAGGTGTTAGGGCGCTCACCATTTTTGTATTTATCATAGCGTGATGAATATTGACTATACTGACCTATGTATTTACGTGGCGTCCCAATTTTGGCAATGGCTTGTTGTAAAACGGCAAAGTTAGGCAAGTGAGTGGTCATCATCGCTTCCATATAAAGGCGATTATTTTGTTTTGCTGCGTCCACTATCGCGGCTAATTCTTGGCTATTTGCTGCTGCAGGTTTTTCACCTAACACGTGTTTTCCTGCATTTAAACAGGCCACAGCATAGCTTTTATGCAAACTATTGGGGGCTGCTATATATACAGCGTCTACACTGTCGTCGCTGCATACTTGCTCAATAGTCGTAAATACTTTTGCATTTTTTATAGCGTGCTTAGCTAAAAATGCATGACCGCTTTGTTCGGCTCGCGAACATACGCCATATAATGAAAACTCACTGACTGTTTTAGCCGCTGCAAGTAAAGTATCGCTAATAAAATTAGTGCCGACTATCACAAAATTCATGGTCACTCCTGATTGTTGAATTGTGCAAGCCAAGCTTGCCAGTCTGCCTCAAAGCCTAACATTTGTTGGTGCTTTTTAGCTAATAGGTGTTTTTGTTTATCTTCACTGGCTTGAAATGGACCTACTCGGCACAGCGAACAGCTATCAACTGCTAAGTAGCTTGGTATAGTTAATCGATTATGGAGTTCAGTCGTTTCTTTGGGGCTGAATACATAAGTGGTGCCACTGGTGTCTTTTACGTGTTTGTCACGATCAACATTACGGATTTTATAGCCAGGGAAAGGACTGATATCAAATGGCATTTGGCCGATATAGCGTGATGCTAAGCCATAATTTAAGCTGCCTTCAATATTCCACTCACGATATGGTTTAACATCTTTTGAGGTGATGTAGCACAACATTGGGCCATTGTTATCAAGAGCATAGCTGGTGGCATATTTAATATATTGGTGTAGCAAAGCCCGGTTGAGGGTGTTCATACTGGTTGTTTGGGTGTTTTCACGATAAGCACTCTCCCCGACAAAAGCAGGAATAAGCGGAAATTGAAAAATCACCACATCAAATAGCTCGCCATTTAAGCGTTGCCAGGCTTGTGGGTCAGTCACATCAAAACTATCAAGTACCGTAATGTGATGATCTTGCAGTGCATTTAGTGCGTTATCAGCATATTTGGAGGTGATCGTGGCTGCACTATCATAGGTAGAAGCAACTAACTTGGCCGGCTTTAGATCAGTAGATAAAGCATGAGAAAACGATAAGTCGCCATCGCCAACGGTAAGGATCCGCCAATTAGGATTTAAATACATTAATTCAATTATTCTAGTGGTGTGTTTTTAGCATCATGATCAATTAAACGTAAAAACGCTAAGCGAGTCTTTAGTCCTTCAATCGCGATTTGTTTGATAATTAAATTAAACGTGATTAATACTGCAAACGCAATATGAATAGGGCCATGAGTAAAGCCTGCGTCAGGATCGAAGAGCATTAAGCCAAACAGTAAAAAGAGTACCACGAGTGCAATTTCAAGCCATTGATTAGAATAAAACGATAATCGGCCTTCACTCTTATGATCTTTCTTGATTTGAATAGCACAAAAAAAAGGGATCACTTTAATTTTGAAATGAGCGCTTTTCTCAACATAGTTTTCACCGAGTTGATCAAGCTGTTGGCGCAATTGGTCTATCATTTTAGTTCCTCAAAAAGCAGTGCACGGATGGTACATTAATCCGTTTTAAAGGGCGAGCTAGTTAGGGTATAAACTAATGCCTATTACTAATATATGGCAAACAAACACCACTGAGGTTAATACAAAGCGCATTTTTTGATAATCAGCATGATAGCTTTGCCATTGCGGGCTGGTTTTTTCAAATAGTAATACCAGCCAAAAACTAACCGCTAACCAAGCCAAGGTTATGTGTTGTGGTAAAAAAGCTAAAAAGCCAAGCGGTAAAATCGGTAGTATAGCCTTAACCGCATCTCGATAACTCTGTTGTCCAGCATGCCATAAGTTACCACTCATAAAAGCCAAAATCGCAATACTATAAAAAGTAAAAAACTGCATATTAAAGTTATTACTACCGACTAATAACGGCCAACCGACACACGCTAAAAAGGGCAATAAGCCTAAATAGCCTAACTGGATATGATTGATGAATTTATTCATGGCTTACCCCAAAATTAACTAAAAATACGTATTCGCGATATTTTTCAGTGAGCATTGTAACATTAGACGCAAAAAAAGCTTTAGCCCTATCTGTCCAGATGACAATGACCGATTCAGTCAATAAAATCGATTGAATTAATCTAAACAATCAATTTTATTAATTTTTATTTACACCTTATTGTATTACTCAAGCCAACGCAGCAACCTGCGTTGTTTACACTTTAAATAAACAAATGAGGAATACTATGAGCACTTCATTAATTAACACTAAATTACAACCTTTCAATGCAACGGCTTACCACAATGGTGATTTTGTTGAACTATCAGAACAAGATGTTTTAGGTAAGTGGTCTATTTTCTTTTTCTACCCAGCTGATTTTACCTTTGTATGTCCTACGGAACTGGGTGATGTTGCAGATCACTATGCGCAATTACAAGAAATGGGTGTAGAGGTTTACTCAGTATCGACTGATACTCACTTTACTCACAAAGCATGGCACGATACATCAGACACTATTGGTAAAATTACTTACCCTATGATCGGTGACCCAACAGGACGTATTACACGTAACTTTGGTGTAATGATCGAAGACGAAGGCCTAGCACTTCGCGGTACGTTTGTAATGAACCCTGAGGGCGAAATCAAAATCATTGAAACACATGATTTAGGTATTGGCCGTAGTGCCAAAGAACTAGTACGTAAAGTACAAGCGGCACAATACATTGCGACTCATGATGGTGAAGTATGTCCGGCTTCTTGGCAGCCAGGTGAAGAAACATTAGCACCATCGCTTGATTTAGTTGGCAAAATTTAAATCTACTATTACAAAGCATTAATATGCTTGAAGGCTCATCATCACAATTTTATTAAGCACATTAGCGTGATGATGGGCATTTTTGCTAAAACAAGGGTAAGTCATGTTAGATACCAACATTAAAAATCAATTAAAAAGTCACTTTGCAGCTATTGCTGATCCTGTTGAGCTAATTATCGCCTTGGATGACAGCAAAAAATCAATAGAAATTGACAATTTAGCCAACGATATTGCGTCGTTGAGCGACAAATTTTTGGTGCGAGATAATCCAGATAGTGGCGTACGCCGTCCATCAATAACGGTATCTTCACCTATTCGAGATAGCCAAATTACCTTTGCTGGTGTGCCGATGGGGCATGAGTTTACCAGTTTGGTATTAGCGTTGTTACATACGGGCGGGCATCCGAGTAAGGCGTCGGCTGCAGATCTTGACCAAATCAAGTCACTGACTCAGCCACTTGAGTTTGAAGTGTATATTTCATTAAGTTGCCAAACATGCCCGCAAGTCGTACAAGCGCTTAATTTAATGGCTGCTAATAATAGCAACATCAAAGCAACTATGATTGATGGGGCATTATTTCAAGATGAAGTAGAGCAGCGAAATATACTTGCAGTACCCGCGGTGTACTTAAATGGCCAGCCCTTTAGCCAAGGTGCGATGAGCTTAACTGATATTTTAAATAAAGTTGATAGTAAAGGGGCAGAGCGCCAAGCCGCTTCTCTCAATGAAAAATCACAATTTGATGTGCTTGTCGTAGGTGGTGGTCCTGCTGGTGCATCTGCAGCAATTTATTCAGCACGTAAGGGCTTAAATACGGGCATTGTTGCTGACCGGTTTGGTGGACAAGTAGCTGATACGCTAGCAATCGAAAATTTTATATCTATTAAAGCAACCGAGGGGCCTAAGCTCGTAGCTCAGCTTGAAGAGCATGTTAAAGAGTACGATGTAGATGTCATGCATAATCAACGAGCCGTCGCTCTTAGTTATAAAAATGGTTATGAAATCACGCTTGAAAACGGAGCTGTGCTCAGTACTAAATCGTTAGTACTGGCAACGGGCGCTCGCTGGCGTGAAATGAACGTAGCTGGTGAACAACAATACCGTGGTCATGGTGTAGCGTATTGTCCACATTGTGATGGACCGTTATTTAAAGGCAAACCTGTTGCCGTTATTGGTGGTGGTAATTCGGGTATAGAAGCGGCAATTGATTTAGCTAATATTGTTGAGCACGTTACGGTACTTGAATTTGCAGATACGTTACGCGCCGATGACGTCCTTATTCGTAAAGCCAATAGCTTAGAGAATATCACCATTATTAAGAATGCCCAGACTACAGAAGTACTCGGTGATGGTAAAAAAGTGACGGGCTTAAGCTATACTGACCGCACCTCAGGTGAGAACAAACAGTTAAACTTAGCAGGTATATTTGTGCAAATTGGCTTAATACCTAACACTGAATGGTTAAAAGACAGTAATGTTGAACTCAGTCAGTTTGGCGAAATAATAATAGATGCAAAAGGAGCGACATCTTTAGCGGGAGTATATGCTGCGGGAGATGCAACGACCACACCATTTAAGCAAATCATCATTGCGATGGGCAGTGGTGCAACAGCAAGCCTAGGGGCATTTGATTACTTAATTCGTCAAACACCTAGTGAAGAGCAACGCGTAGCATAAATCAAATTATAGTCTCTTGATATAACAGCTCCCACCCATAGCTGTTTGTTCACCCAAGCCGCCCTCTCCAAAGGCGGCTTTTTTGGATAAAAAATTGTGCTAGTATTTAGGCTTATTTTTTTAAAGAGTTTTAGCATGTATCAAGGAAGTTGTTTGTGTAACAAGGTCACAGTGCAAATTGATGGCCCGATCCAGAGCATTATTCATTGCCACTGCTCGTTGTGTCGTAAAGCCAGTGGCACTGCATTTGCAACCAATGGATTTATCTCTCGTGTTGACTTTAAAGTAACCAAAGGCAATGAGTGGTTAAGCAGCTTTGAATTTAAACCAGGGCGTATCCGCTATTTTTGTAGTGCATGCGGTAGCCCAATTTACAGTGAAAACCTTGATGATATAAGCAGACTAAGGTTGCGTCTGGGTATACTCGATAGTGATATTACAGAGCGGCCAATTAGTCATAATTTTGTCAGCTCAAAAGCGAATTGGGAGCAAATAAATGCTGATATCCCACACTATGATGGTTTTGAACCGACCCGCTAAGTTCGTTGGCTGATAGTGTTTTTATAATAAGTAAACTGGTAAATAGTCTGTGCCGCAACTCTCTGTTGCTTTTAAAGCAGTTGTTTCCCAGTACTTGTTCATTGGTACTGAGCCGCGGTTATAAATTGTTCAAAACTCTCACACCACACAATAACAGTGTTAAAGCGTGCAATATTAATATCGGCTGGCACCTTAATTATAAAACCATCGAATGTATTTATGCTTGCAACCCTTGTCATTGTGCCTTTATAGGCTAAAAAATCGGCTTCATTATCAATAAAGCGATTAGCTAAATAAAGTTGGTAATCTGGGCCTGGGCTCAAGGTGCCATCAAAAGAGATCATTGCATTGGTTAATCTGACTTGGCCGTTACCATAATGCAAAGCATCGGAGCCTGCGAGGTCAGCTTTGAATTCACCACTATAAAGTGCTTGCTGAGCATGTGTGGCTAGCTCAAGTTTGCTGGGGGATGGTGGGGCCGTTAAAATTGGCAGTGTGTATAACCCCGCAACAAAGCCAACACAAAATATCATCAGATAAACGACTACCTGCCACAATTTACGCATCATAATAAGGCCTTATCCATGAGAGTATTCAGTATATAGGGCAAAACAAGCGGATGCCTTCATCTATAGTTATAAGCTAGCTTACAAAATTGGATTGGGCGAGTTCAATCTTCATTTAAGTATTTACTTTATTAGGGTGCTTGACCCTATTGTGAACTGACTTAGTTGTTAGCTCGCAATAAGTAATGTGAGCTATGGTGTCGCTAATTTAGGTGAAAAACTTTTCTCGATGATAATGCGAGATCTCGTTCTTTTTCACCAAAAAATTGTTGATAAAGCTGCGCAAACTTACCGTTTTTTTGAAGTTTTAGT
Organism: Pseudoalteromonas sp. SG44-1; assembly: GCF_014164315.1. Lineage (NCBI taxonomy): Bacteria > Pseudomonadati > Pseudomonadota > Gammaproteobacteria > Alteromonadales > Pseudoalteromonadaceae > Pseudoalteromonas > Pseudoalteromonas sp. SG44-1. The sequence continues at coordinate 87,676 of NZ_JACJEW010000011.1, read as the reverse complement.
AACCCTGCCTCTAACTCCATTAGTAAAGCATCGTTTTGTTTATGAGTGTAAAAATAATAATGACTCGGGTATTGCAACATGATCGTTGGTTCAATCATTAAGTTTTGATGCTGCAGTTTAGTCACCTCAGCGGCAATAGCTGATACAGAGCGAGGAAAATAATCTGCCAAACCTGTCTCGAGTGCTCTAGTCATGCCTTTATAATCTAGCTCACCATTAACAGTGAAGCCATTGCGGATAAGTACATCATAATCAGACCAACTTTGCTTTTGTAATGCGATTAAAGGCTTAAGCTGTGCTGAAGTTGATATTTCAGCGAAGCGCGGTTGTTGATTTTTATTAATTATTAGTAATCGCTTGCCGTGTAAACCTTGGTAAATTGACAATGAGGTATGATGTAAATCTGGGTAGCTAGTAGCAGGGAGCGATAGCCAAGCTAAATTAATACTGCTTGCTTTTGACAACTCTTCCACCACGCGTTTTTTATTCATTGGTCTAATGGAGTATATAAAATTAACCTGTTTTCCTTGCTCAGCAAAGGCGAGCGTTAACAGCGCATGAATATAGTGATTACGAGGGGTATCGGTGTTGCTGGGGCTGGCTAAATGAAGATTAACGATTGCTTCATTTGCGTGTACAAAGCTAGTAAACGCCAGAGGCAATAACAATAACCAGAGCACGCCAAAATTATACAATTTCATCATTGAGCTATAACTTAAAATTTTATGACTCTAGTATAGCAAAATTATAATACCTTATTTTCGCAAAAAATATTATAAAAACGTAGAGGCTTTTGAATTACGTATTATACTTGTAAATATTAAAGATGTAGCTTTGGAATACTATGTTAAATAATTATTTGGTCCGTTCCCGTTTAATTGTATTAGCGCTTTTACCTGTTGTAATATTTACGATTACTGCCATATATTCAATTAGTACTATGGGAGGGTTAGTCAAAGGAATTGACAGTTTATATGAAAACCGTGTCGTACCATTGAAACAGATAAAAACAGTGTCAGATAACTACGCAGTTAATATTGTTGATTTACTTCATAAATTTAGAGCTGGGACTATAAGCCAAAATGATTTATTAGCGGCAGTACAGCAGTCTCAAAATACAGCCGATAAAGAATGGAATACTTACCTTAGTACAGACTTAATCAGTGAAGAAAAAAGCTTAGTAAATACTGTTGAACAAAAACTTAAGCCAGTTCAAGCGCACCTCAAAAATTTGTTGAATAAAATACGCAATGGGGATTTCCAGTCACTCTCTCAACAGCAGTTTGTTACTGATCTATATGATGTATTCGATCCGTTAAGTGCGAGCTATCAAGCTTTAATAGAGCTGCAATTAAATGAAGCGAATCACTTTAAAAAACAAGCCGACGAAAACTTTGCGTTAGTAAGTCTAGTGATGAAATTATCAGTAGCACTGTTGATTTTTTTGTTGTTAGCCATTGCTTATTTTATTTATCGTTCAATTCAAAATCCATTGATGGCGCTGCGCGATACCATTACGCAAATTGCAAATAATGCTGACTTGCGAATACGAGCCAATGTACTTGGTGAAGATGAAATTGCAGATACTGCGCGAAACTTTAATAATATGTTGTCACGTATACATACTTTAGTAACCGATGTATCTGGGGCGACGTTAACTTTATCTTCTGCGGCAGAAGAAATGAACTCAATTAGTGAGCAAGTGGCCTCAACAGCCACAGAGCAAGAGCAACAGTCTACAATGATTGCGACAGCCATTACGCAAATGAGTAGTGCGATTGAACAAGTGGCACAAAATGCGATGGCCACATCAGAAAAAGCCACTAATGCAGATAGTAAAGCACAACAAGGGCAGCAAGCCGTTGCTGATAATATTAGCTCAATCCAAACGTTATCTAAGTTAGTAAATACAAATACACAATTAATAAACGATCTTAATACACAAACAAATGATATAAATCAGGTTGTAATGATGATCCAAGGCGTTGCAGAGCAAACTAACTTACTGGCTTTAAATGCTGCGATTGAAGCCGCAAGAGCAGGGGATTCTGGTCGTGGTTTTGCTGTTGTTGCCGATGAAGTAAGGCAGCTTGCTCATAATACCCAAAAAGCCACAGCGAGTATTAATGAAATGATCAGCAAGCTACAAGGTATGGCTCAACAAGCTGTTGTTGCTATGGGCAACGCTGAAAGTAGTGCACAAGAAAGTGTTGATCATGCAGAATATTCATCACAAGTTTTAACTGAAATAAATCAAGAGGTAACCGAAATTGCCGATATGAACACGCAAGTGTCAACAGCCACTGAAGAGCAAAAAATGGTGGCCAATGAATTAAGTAGTAACATCAACGAGTTTAGTTCTAGTATTGCATCAGTGAGTGAAAGTTCACAGCAAAACGCACAAGCATCACAGGAGTTGGCCTTACTCGCAAGTATGTTACAACAACAAGTAAATGAGTTTAAAATATAACACTGTAATGAGTGTACCTTGTTATTAATAGAGTACGAATGACAAGGTACAGTCTAAATTTATTCGTTTTCACAAGGTTTGGTTCGCGCAGTTTTGTGACAACATCAGCAAAAAAAATAAGCTGCCACACACTTTTTTATAGATAAAATCATTGTTCTATAGCTGTATGCTTTGCAAATGTTGCTGTGCAGCCACAATCCCCATTTGGTAACCATCGCTGAGCTTTTGATAGTTTTTAGTGGTGCGGCCAACGTTAAAGTCAGCCGGTGGTGCGATGATATTTATTTTACAGTCTGCAGGTGGATTATGAATAAACGCAATACTGGCATTATAGTTATCAGCTCGCGCTAAAGATGCACTGGCAAGTGCCGGGTGGTTTTTATAAATGCGGCGTGTAAACCATGGGGCCTTACTGGTTTTTTTACGATATCCAAGTGGTTGTGATAAAACGACCGTGATTTCTTCAGCTCCCATTTGATAGGCTTTTCGGATCGGAATTGAATCAGCCACACCGCCATCGGTCATGGCAACACCATCTATGACTGGGTAATCTCGATAAGCAATAGGAATCGCACAGGAGGCTTTTAACTGTTGCTCCATTTGCTCTGCTGTCGCTTTTAAATATTGCGCTGATGCTGTGTCTATATCGGTAGCGACAATATAAAATTCACAGTTCTGTGTTGCAAATGTGCCAAGATCTAAACGAATATCAGCCATGGTGGTTTGCCATAACCAATCTAAGTCAAATAAATGTCCGCCACGGATAAAGCGCGCTAAATTAATAAACTCGGGTCGACATGAATAATCAGTGATCACTTTATGATTACGTTTAGCTTGTTGGCATAAATAAGCCGCAATATTAGTTGCCCCAGCAGAAACACCAAAGCAGCGATTAAATGGTTGGTATTGTGCCCCTAAGAACGCATCAAGTACGCCGGTGGCAAATATGCCGCGCATTGCACCACCTTCGACAACAAGGGTGTGTTTGTTGTTGCTCACCAAATTTTCTCCTTTAACTACTAACATTCGAGTTAATCACTTTGCAGTGCTTCAATAGGGTCAAGCTGTGACGCTTTGATCGCGGGGTATACACCAAAAATAAGGCCGACTAACGCACAAATACTAAACGATAGCACGATGGCGGTCATTGACCACGATACCGCCCACTGCGAGTACATAGAAATAATTTCAGACAAGCCAATACCAAATACCACACCCAGTAGGCCACCTAAAATAGAAATGGTAAAGCTCTCGGCAATAAATTGTATTCGAATGTCTTTTTGTGTTGCACCAATAGCACGCAGTAAGCCAATTTCTTTAGTGCGTTCAAGCACCGTCGCCAACATGATATTCATAATACCGATACCGCCAACCAGGAGTGAAATGCCTGCCACGCAGGACATTACAATATTAAATATTTGCTGGGTTTGTTTTTGCTGGGCTAATAATGCGGCAGGAATAACTAATTCAAAATCATCAATATCACTGTGGCGATTTTGCAGTAAATGTTCCAGTGCTTGTGCGGCAACAATTGGATCAACCGATTTATCAATGGCTAGTTTCAAGCTGCTGACTTCACTATCAAGTAAGCCACTTTCAAAGCGGTGTAATGCAGTACTAAGTGGAATAAATACTTGGTTTTGTTCGTTACCGAGTTTGACTCCTTGAAATTCTTTTTTCTTTAAATAAGGCGCTTGTAAAATACCGACTACTTTAAACCATAAGTGGTTAATTTTTATTTGTTGACCGAGTGCGTCACCTAACGGAAATAGTTGCTTGGCAGTATTTGCGCCAAGCATTGCCACTTGAGCAAACCGTTGTTGATCGTTTTTATTTAATATACGCCCAGCAAATAGTTGAAAATGTGACAGCTGAAAATAATTAGCGCTTACACCTACGGCATTGGCGTCGCTGTTATTGTATTGGCTAAAAATATGATACGTCTCGATGGTTTTTTGTGCGGCAAAATCGGTAACAAAAGGCAGCGAGTCGTGGGCAACTTGGGCATCACGCAGGCTTAAACCGGCCGAATGCTTACGTTGCTCTTTGAGTTCTTTTTCATCGAACTCTTTGCCATTAACAATCAAATTATATAACCCCATAGAGTCAATCATTTTCATGGCTTCACGTTCAGCACCTTCACCAATATTGAGCATAGCAATGACGGCACCGACACCAAATATCATCCCTAATAAAGTCAGTAAAGTACGTAATTTATGCTGTGCAAGCTCTAAGGCGGTGTCGATAAATAAAGTTAAATATTTCATCAGATGTCCTTTATATCAATGAGTGAGATCACATCATTAGCAGCTAAGCCTGCGAGGATCTCTACATGACTAAGGTTATGTTTGCCTAATGAAACGGTCTTTTTGACAAATTCGCCAGCTTCTTCAACATAGACATAATGCGCATTTTGTTCGGTAAAAACACTTTGTTTAGGTACCACTAAACGCTCACTTTGCGGTGTCACTAAAATAGTCGCATTGAGTTTTAAACCCGGGCGTAAAGCGTCACTTTGCTGATTTATCGTTGCTTTTAGTTCGTAAAATTTTTGTGGGTCGCCGCGTTTTATTGATTTAGGAAACGGTGATACTTCAATTAACTCGCCACTAAATTGCTGCTCAGGCAATGCAATAAGTTTGAATGTAAGTGACTGACCTACGGATAAATCGATTGCTTCACGTTCAGACACATATAACATCAACTGCATTTGGCTAACATCAGGCAGTGCTGCTATTTTTTGACCAGGCCATAAGGATTCACCCGCTCGCGGTTTTTCGCCGCGCCAATTAGTACTATGGGTTAATAAGCCATCGTGAGGGGCGATGATCTCAAGCAATGATAGGTTAGTGTTCAACGTTGCTAATTTTTGTTTGTATTGGTCTTCTTTCATTTTTAATAACATCAACTCTCCGGTGGCACTTTGCTCAAAACGGCCAGTTTGCCAGTCGTAGTAGTTATGTTTTGCATTTAAAAACTCAACATTTTGTTGTGACTCTAAAATATCTAATTTAGAGCGAATGCGTTCATCTTCAATTGAGTAATCTTCGGCAAATTGCTTTTCTTCATTAACCAATACAATATCGTGCTCTAAAATAGTCTTATCTTTATCTATTTCTCCTGATTTTTGTGCTAAATCTTGCGCTGCTAAAGCCGCTTGATTAGTGTTTTTTTGGCTTTGCCGACGCATTTGTTCGCCATCAAAACGAGCAATGACCTGACCTTTTTTAACTTGGCTATATTCTGGCATTAACCACGCTAAAGTTTGTGGCCCACGGCTTGATGCTGGCGCAACAATCAGGGTTTCATTTGCCGCGATCAAATGCCCTTTGGCTTCAACCTCAGTTTTAAAACTGTGTTCACTAACCGTATAAGTAAGCGCGTTTTGAATTTCATGTTCTTTTGAACAACCGCTGATAAATAAAGCTGTAACGATTAAGCTAAGTGCAAAGCTCGTTTTCATAATTTTACCTCGTCGCCTAGTTGTAGGCCGCTTTTAACTACGGCGAGATTATCGGTAAAGTGACTTATCTCTATAAATTGTTTGTTATTTTCAGTGGTTGTAACATAGGGACCTTGTTGATCATATTGCAAACTGGTTAAAGGAATACTTAATACCTGAGGTAAGCGAGCGGTGGTGATCTCTAAGCGCGCAGTAAGTCCTGGGCGAATAACACTGGTGTCAATATTATCAATACTAACAATGGCATCCACAATCCGACGCTTATCTTGATATGACTTTTCTCTAAATACACGACCCAAACTCTTTATTTTCCCTGACACAACTAGTTCGCTACTGCCATCAATGGTTATTTTAACGGTTTGCCCTGGGGCAATTTTACCGCTGTCGGGTTCATCGATTTGTGCTTTTACTTGCATATTTTTAAGTACAGCAAGCTCAATAACAGGCTGACCAAATTGCACACTTTCACCAATGGATGACTTTTCACCTTCATAATTGGTTTTATAAATTACCAGCCCATCAATTGGGGCTTTTACCTTAAGGCGTTCAATATCTTGTAAATACTCGTCTACCTCACTTTGCAGCCGTGCAACTTTACTTTGCACCATTTTTAAGTTTAGTTCTTTGCTCTGTTGCTGAAACGTTTGCTTACTTTTAGCAAGCGTTAGATCGTTGTTTGCAATAGTAAAATCAATTTGTGACTTTTTACGTTCAACTTCAGAACGAGATTGATCAACAATCTCTGCTTTGCGTTTAGCTTTATCGTAGTTCATTTTCATTTCGGCAACGCTGAGGGTCAGTTCTTGCTCTTTGATAAGCTCTTTATTTTGCGCATTTTCGAGTTGTTTTTTTGCTCGCTCTAATGAAGATTGTTTGTCGATTAGCTTATCGCGAACTTGTTTGTCGTCAAACGATACCACCACTTGGCCTTTTTTAACTTGGGTGTTCTCCGCTAGCATAGTCTTAATTTGGTATTGCCACATACGGGCAACTGACGGCGGGGCAATGATCGCACTGGTTGATGACTCCAGTTCGCCATTGGCATTAACCGTGATAGCAATATCACTCTTTTTCACTAGATAATGTTGTTGCTCATCGTCATTACATGCAGTTAATAGCAACATACTCAATATTATGCATAAAACGTTATGATTCATCAGAGTCTTCTCCGATTGTTAATTTTGCACTCATGCCCGGTAACAGTTTTAAATTCTGAGCGTTAAAGTTAAAGCGAGTTCTAAAGTAGGCATCTTTGCCCCACTGAAGGCGTTCTTCTGGCTGAGTTGAAATTTCGCTTAAAGTCGCATTGAGCGGCTGTTGTAAATAGGCGTCAAATAACAATTGCGCTTGTTGGCCAAGTTGTAAATGTTGATAATCAATTTCGTGTACCCAGGCTTCAATGTAGAGTTCACTCATGGCCGGTATTTCGACAATTTTCCAGCCTGGTTGGGCTGTCATACCAACAAATGCTTTTTCGCCATTCCACGGATGGTTTGCATATAAAACGGGCCCTGTACGCTGTGCCTTAATGCTCATACTTGCCAGTTGCGTTTTATTGTATGCAAGGTCTGTTTTTAGTTGTTCAATAGTCAGTAACTGCTTATTGCGCGCAACGGTATTTTCAGTTTTAACTTGGCTGAGTTCTTCGGATGATTTTTGTTTATTGATCAGGGCTTTTTCAAGTTCGAGCTGATTTTTTTGATAATCATAGGTACTTAAGTTAGCGTGTGGAATAGCAGCATCTATGCGGGCACGCGCTAGTAAAAGCTCAGTGCGCTTAAAGTTAAACTCAGCTTCTATTTGTTTTTCTTGATTGCTAGTGGTGATCCTAAGCAGCTCTTCTTCGGCGGCCTCTAAACTTACTTCATCTTGTTCAATTTCACTGGCAATCGAGCCACTATCAAACACCACAACAACATCACCTTGTTGCGCTATTTCGCCTTCTTTCATCATCCATTGTACTTGTACTCGCCAATTGTCTGATTTTGGAGCATAAAAAATTTGCTTATCGCTGGCTTTTAGCTCACCACTGAGTAATAAACTTTGCGCGTTGCTTGAGAAAGCTAAGCTGTAAAGTAATAATCCTAAACAGGCTTTGAAACATTGATTTTTTAACATCCGCTATCCTCTATAACTATGCCATCTTTCATCCGAATAATTCGCTTAGCATAAGCAGCAATATCTTCTTCATGGGTTACCATGACCAAAGTATGCCCTTGCTGGTGGAGTGAGCAAAGCAACTGCATAATTTCATGAGACGTTTTACTATCGAGGTTACCCGTTGGTTCATCAGCAAAAATGACTTTTGGCTCGTTTACTAATGCTCTGGCAATAGCAACTCGTTGCCGCTGACCACCGGACATTTCAAAGGGTTTATGGTGTGCGCGATTTTGCAAGCCAACCTTATCCAGCATCGCCATAGCGCGCTCACTGGCTTGCTGTTTTGGGGTGTCGGTATAGCGCAGTGGCAAAGCCACATTTTCTTGAGCACTAAGGCGAGTTAATAAGTGAAAGGTTTGAAATATAAAGCCAATTTTTTTATTACGGATAGCTGACAAACTTTCGTCATCTATTTCTTTAATACTTTCACCAGAGAGCAAATAACTGCCTGAGGTTGGTGTATCGAGACACCCAAGGATATTCATTAAAGTCGACTTCCCTGAACCGGAAGCGCCCATTACGGCGACAAACTCACCTTCTTCAATATGCAATGAAACATTACTTAATGCAATGACTTGCGTTTCGCCTGCGCCATAAGTACGGCAAAGATTTTCGACCCTGATCATACAGTTACTTTTTGTTTTTATTATTATCTGATTGGTTAAACTAGCGAGTTTTATAGCGAGACACAAGTCCAAATATAGTAGTTAAACATACGTCTATTTGCAGCCTTTAATTGTTTTAACATTTAAAGGCTAATTTAATCATTGTCAGTTAACAATTGCGTGGTTTTATATTTCATTTATTGCGTTTTAGCTAAGAGTTGTGCGGGTTTAGCGAATATTTTTTGTTACAAAAAAGCCAAGTAATTCGATAAAAACTTCTTGGCTGGCTTTATGGTAAAAATCATACAGCATATTCAGAGTGTTATACCCACATCTAGGTTAAATTGCTGCAACCCACATAACACCGACTTCTTTTTTTACCACTTTTACATGGGTGCCAGCGCTTAGTGGTTGCTGGCTTTTTAGTTTCCAGCTCACTCCAGAATACGAGTAGGTACTAACACCTAACTCATCAACATCGCTAGTGAGCACAAAATCAAGCTCTGCAAAGTCACTTTTCACTTCTTTATTATCAACATTATCTTGCATGCGTTTTAGCGGTTTCCATAGTAAAACAGCGCATGCGGCGGTGATCAAGGTGTTACTCCAAAGTGCGGTGGTTAATGAGTCTTCTAACAGCGCGAAGTTCATCATTAATCCAGTTGCAAATAATGATATACCCAAAAACAATAATATAAAGGTCGACATTCCCAGCACTGCTACTTCAATTATCAGTGCCAGTACACCTAAGATCATCAGTGTTTGGGCTAAATTATTGGTAATGAACTCCATAGTTTGCTCCTTTACAGCTTAACCTTTTTGTTTGGTATTTAAGGTATTAATAATCGACATCGCTTGCGCTACCATAGAGCTGGCATCGGTGCCGTTATCGGGTAATAAAACAACTGACGATTCTTTAGCAATGGCTTGTTTTGCGGCAATTGCTTTTGAGGCGAGGTCTAATTGAATGGCTTTTTGACCTTGCTCAGTATCAGCTGCTTCACCTACTTTACGTAGTGCATCAGCTTGTGCTTCGGCTACCGCAATAATGGCTTTAGCTTCACCTTCAGCACGCAGGATTTGCTCGGCTTTTTCTGCTTCAGCGGCTAGTACTTGCGCTTGTTTTTTACCTTCAGCGACATTGATATTAGCTTGACGATCACCTTCTGATTCTAAAATTTGTGCACGTTTAACACGTTCCGCTTTCATTTGTGCTTCCATCGCTTCCATTACTGATTGCGGTGGCACAATATCTTTAATTTCATAACGTAATACTTGAATACCCCAAGGATCTGCGGCTTGGTTAATTGCCGCAACAATATTAGTATTTAGTACATCACGTTCTTCAAAGGTTTTATCCAGCTCCATTTTACCAAGCTCTGAACGCATCGTTGTTTGCGATAATTGCGTAACGGCAAACACATAATCATCAACGCCATAAGTGGCTTTGTATGGATCCATAACACGGAAATACAATACACCATCAACAATCAATGAAATATTATCTTTGGTAATAGCAGATTGCGACGGCACATCTTGCGCTTGCTCTTTTAAACTACGATCAGCGGCAATACGATCAACAAACGGCACAATAAAGTTTAGGCCTGCTTCTTTAGTTGATTGATACTTACCAAAACGTTCAATGAGCCACGCACGGTTTTGCGGCACAAATTTAACACTACTTTTTAGCAGTACTAAAACAAAAATGAGTAAAAACGCCTCAACAGTGAATAACATGTTGAGAACTTGCGTTATCGGGTCCATAGATACTCTCCTTTAATAGTGGCCAATATGGCGTGTCACATATTTATTTAATTTATATACTTATAAACGTGACTAACCCTACATTACCATTGAGCTGTAAGCCCAGCTAGTGAAAAATCGTGACAAAGTATGTCGGTAAGTTAATTACGATTGCAATATTATGGTCATGTTTTTTGAAGATGCACACAGAAAGTATGTTTGATTTTTGATCTAAAGCAAATAGTTCAGGCAGAAAGGGAAGTCTGTTTGTGAGCCTCTCAGTTAATTTAAGATTAGCAAACTCAAAGTGAATACCTTACATAGTTAAACTCACCTTCATGTAAGAATAGACCCCGCACCATGTTTAGCTCAAAACAACGTACACATTTTTTCAAACAATGTAAATATGTACTTGGTGCTGCTGATAATCCTTATCTAGATTTGTTCAGCGGTTCAACAGAACAAGTGCATCGCAAATTCTTTGCGTTTAGTGATTTAAAAGATAAACCTATTGATGGTAAGTTTGATTCTTATGGATTAAGTAAAGTTGCCACGATACCTTGGTTTTAACCCTTTATTTTTTCTCTTTAAAATTCTCTATAAAAACAATGGGTTATAACATATCGTTTTTGATAAGGTAAAATAGTAATATTTAACCTAATGGCTTGTTGTAACTTATTTTTATGCTGATATTCTATAGTTTACTGCCGCACAGGCAGCTTAGAAAAGGAACGCGCTCCACAAAGTGCCCTTTAAGCCGTTTACTGCCGCACAGGCAGCTTAGGTGACGAGGGACCGACAAAAATATCGGGAATATTTTTGAACTGCGAAGCAGACCTTTATGGCGAAGGGCAGGACGCCTAAAGTAAACGGCATACCTAGCAAAGAGTGCAGCCTGAGGAAGTGAAGGTCGTGGCAGATTTTTGTTCCCGACAAAATCTAAGTACCTAAATCCATTTAGGTAATGACCGATGTAACCAAGCTCCATGGACGGATTGTTAAACCTTTGGTTTATTTGAAGTACTGTCGCGCCAGTAAGCTTAGCGCCTACGGTGGATAATATTGAAAATGGTGTTGTATATTTGTGCGCCAGCAAGCTTAGCGCCTACGACACAGGCAGCTTAGGTGGCGAGGCAGTGAAACGAGTTTTTTGATCACTATTCGGCGCTAAAGCGCTCTTCTACAAGCCACACTACGGATGCTTACGGCGACGATATGCTTAACGTGCTAAGCACGAGCTACAAATTATTTCATGGTTTCTCATTTACCCTCACTGTCTGTTTTTTGTGCAACAAATCGTTAAGTTCTAGGAAAATGATTTGCAGAGCTGCATTTGTATGCGCTGAAGAACTGTTTTTAGCGAGTTCGGGCGATTTCTGATTGCTATTTATATTACATTTTGAGATATTATTTATAATATAATATTAACAGGAAATAGTAACAGATGACTCTGCCCAGTTCTCAATCTGCAAATGCAATCCGTATGCTTGCTGTCGATGCCGTTCAAAAAGCTAATTCAGGTCACCCAGGTGCACCAATGGGGATGGCCGATATTGCTGCTGTTCTTTGGCAAAACTTCCACCGCCACAATCCATTGAATCCTGATTGGCCTAACCGCGACCGTTTTGTGTTGTCAAACGGCCATGGCTCTATGTTGCAGTACGCATTACTACATTTAAGTGGTTATGATGTCAGTATTGAAGACATTAAACAGTTTCGCCAACTGCATTCTAAAACGCCGGGTCACCCAGAGTATGGTTATACACCTGGGGTTGAAACAACTACAGGGCCACTTGGTGCTGGTATTGCCAATGCGGTTGGTATGGCAATTGCTGAAAAAACCTTAGCTGGACAATTTAATAAACCACACTTTGATATTGTTGATCACTTCACTTACTGCTTTTTAGGTGATGGTTGTTTGATGGAAGGTATCTCTCATGAAGCATGTTCATTAGCAGGTACATTAAAGTTAGGTAAACTCATCGCTTTTTGGGATGACAATGGCATCTCAATTGATGGCGAAGTAGAAGGCTGGTTTACTGACGATACCCCAAAACGCTTTGAATCATACGGTTGGCAGGTTATTAGTGGCGTTGATGGTCACGATATGGCCGCGATTGCCAGTGCTATTGAAGCTGCGCAAGCTAACCCAGATCAGCCAACGCTTATCTGTTGTAAAACGGTGATTGGTTTTGGTTCGCCCAATAAATCGGGTAGTCATGATTGTCACGGTTCACCACTGGGTAATGATGAAATTGCAGCGGTTCGTGAGCAACTAAATTGGCCACATCCAGCGTTTGAAATTCCTCAAGATCTATACAATGAGTGGAATGGCCAAGCCAAAGGCCAAGATTTAGAAAGCGCATGGCAACAAACCTTTGCCGCTTACAGCAAAGCACACCCAGAGCTGAGTAAAGAATTTAACCGCCGTGTAACGGCTAAATCATTACCGAGCAACTTTGCAGAAATTGCTGATCAGTACATTGCCAAGTGCCAAGAAGATATGCAAAACATAGCAACCCGTAAATCATCACAAAATGCCATTACCTTCTTTGCTGAGCATTTGCCTGAACTTATGGGAGGCTCCGCTGATTTAGCCGGTTCCAACTTAACTTTATGGCCTGACGCGAAAGGCTTGCAAGATGATGCTGCCGGTAACTATGTATTTTATGGCGTACGCGAGTTTGGCATGAGCGCGATAATGAATGGTATTGCGCTGCATGGCGGCTTTATCCCATTTGGTGCAACTTTCTTAATGTTTATGGAATACGCGCGTAATGCTGTGCGTATGGCGGCATTAATGAAAGCACACAGTATTTTTGTGTATACCCATGATTCAATTGGTCAAGGTGAAGATGGCCCGACCCATCAGCCAATTGAACAAATTGCTAATTTGCGTATGACGCCAAATATGTCGACTTGGCGCCCATGTGATGAAGTTGAAACAGCGGTTGCATGGAGTCAGGCATTAATCAAAGAAGCTGGCCCAAGTGCATTGATCTTTAGCCGCCAAGGTACTAAAGCAATGCCGCGCACTAAAGAGCAACTAGCGAATGTTGCTAAAGGTGGCTATATCTTAGTTGATAGCGAGCACACACCTGAGCTGATCATTATTGCCACTGGTTCTGAAGTTGAGTTAACGGTAAATGCAGCAGCTGATCTAACCGCACAGGGTAAACAGGTTCGTGTTGTATCTATGCCATGTACAAATCAGTTTGACTTGCAAGATCAAGCCTATCGCCAGAGTGTATTACCTGTTGGTGTTGCTAAAATTGCGGTAGAAGCTGCACATAGCGATTTTTGGTATAAATATGTTGGCCAAGATGGCGATGTACTAGGTATGACTACCTTTGGTGAGTCAGCGCCAGGACCAGTTCTGCTTGAATACTTTGGCTTTACTGTGAGTAACCTAGTTGCTAAGGCTAATGCGTTACTAGACGCTTAATTGTTTTGAACTTGGGTTAAAAATTTACCTGAACAAAAAGCCCGCTGATTTAATTAAATCAGCGGGCTTTTTTATTTGCAGAATTGATTTTATATAACGACTGAAGCTTAGAACAGCTCAGCTAGAATGGCTTCTAGTTTTTCTTGGTCAATTGCAAATTGGCGAATACCTTGGCTTAGTTTTTCAGTGGCCATGGCATCTTGATTCATTTCCCAGCGAAATGCTTGCTCAGTCATAGGCGTTGGCGGGGCAACTGTTTCAGTAGCAGCAGTCAGTTGACGCGCTAATGGGGCATCTGTTGCGGCTAGTTCTGATAATAGCCCTGGGCTGATAGTTAATCTATCACAACCTGCCAGTAATTGGATTTCGCTGATGTTTCTAAAGCTTGCACCCATAACGATGGTTTTATAATCGTGCTTTTTGAAGAAGTTATAAATATGTGCAACAGACTGTACGCCTGGATCATTAGCACCGCTAAAATCGCTATCAGTTTGGTTTGCTTTATACCAATCAAGAATACGACCAACAAAAGGCGAGATTAAATAAGCACCTGCTTCAGCACAGGCACGAGCTTGAGCAAATGCAAACACCAACGTTAGGTTACAGCGAATACCTTGTTGCTCAAGTACTTTTGCCGCTTGAATACCTTCCCATGTAGACGCCACTTTGATCAGTACGCGCGAGGTATCAATATCTTGCTCTTTATAGAGCGCAACAAGCTCAAGGGCTTTATCAATAGTTGCTTGAGTGTCAAACGATAAGCGCGCATCTACTTCGGTAGACACTAACCCTGGCACTTGAGCCATTAAATTTGCACCAATTAGTACCGACAGTTTGTCAGCAGCTTTGCTGATCACCTGTGCATTGTCACTTGTTTGTTGCTTAGCCCAAGCAACGGCTTCAACAGCCAGTGGGCGGTATTTTTCAATTTTAATCGCATTGAGCAATAACGATGGATTGGTAGTGGCATCTTGCGGCTTATATTGATCGATTGCTTCAAAATCACCGGTATCAGCAACCACAGTGGTCATGGTTTTTAATTGTTCTAATTGGCTAGACATAGACATCCTATTTTCATCATACAAAATAAATTAATTAACGGCTTTTAGCATTGCTTATGACATGGTTTAAGCCCTTTATTAGTGCAAAACATTAGTTTAAAGGGCACAGGTGTCACGAATATTTCAGAATAAATCTGTTAATAATATTTTTATAATACCTTTACAATCCGTCATTATTGATATTATCATACAAATAACAGTAATGACTAACATTGTTAGTATCCAATTAGTGAAAGGTATTTATGTCTCGTTATACATTGGGCTTAGATTATGGTTCTGATTCAGTAAGAGCACTGCTTGTTGATGTAACCACAGGTAAAGAGCTGGCTAGCCATTTAGTGAATTATCCGCGTTGGGCGCAAGGTTTATATTGCGCTCCAAGTAAAGATCAATTTCGCCAGCATCCACAAGACTACATCGACAGCTTGATTGAGGTCGTCAATGGTCTATGGCAACAAGTACCTGCGGGAACTGCGGATAAAGTAATAGGTATGAGCTTTGATACCACAGGCTCAACGCCAGTGGCGATTAATAGCCAAGGCACGCCTTTAGCGCTGACTGAAGAATTTGCTGAAAACCCTAATGCGATGTTCATTCTTTGGAAAGACCATACGTCGATTAAAGAAGCGAATGAGATCACCAAAGCCGCGACCAATAACGAGGTTAATTATCTTTCACACATGGGCGGCATCTATTCATCAGAATGGTACTGGGCTAAAGCATTACATATTTTTAGAGATGATGCGGCTGTAAAAGCGGCAACTTACTCGTGGGTTGAGCATTGTGATTGGATGACGGCATTGATGTGTGGCACCACTCACCCAGAAGTATTAACACTGGGACGCTGTGCAACGGGCCACAAACAAATGTGGAATGAGCAATGGGGTGGTTTCCCACCAAATAGTTTCTTCAGCAATATTGACCCATTATTAGATGGTGTGGTTGATACGCTTAATGCAGCAACCCAACCAAGTGACCAAGTCGCTGGTAAATTAACAGCGCAATGGGCTGATAAACTTGGTTTATCACAGAATGTAGTTGTAGGTTACGGTGCGTTTGACTGTCACATGGGGGCAGTTGCTGCCAATGTGCGTCCAGGTGTTTTAACTAAAGTAATGGGTACTTCAACTTGTGATATTACTGTTACTTCAAAACAGCAACTTGGCGATACCTGTGTTAAAGGTATCTGTGGTCAAGTAGATGGCTCAGTGATCCCAGGCATGATTGGCCTTGAAGCGGGGCAATCTGCGTTTGGCGATTTATACGCATGGTTTAAAAACCTAATGCTGTGGCCAACTCGCCAGTTAGCAAATTTAAACGACGTTGAACAAAGCTTGATCAATAAAATTGAAGACTCAATTTTAGTTGATTTATCAAAAGCTGCCAGTGCGTTACCGGTTAAAAATACCGATGTAACAGCACTTGACTGGGTCAACGGTCGTCGCACACCTGATGCAGATCAAAGCGTAGCAATGGCCATGACGGGCATGAAAATGGGCACTGACGCGCCGCAGTTCTTTAAAGCATTAGTTGAGGCGACGGCCTTTGGCGCACGCGCCATTACTGAGCGTTTTCAAAGTGAAGGCGTGCCGATTGATTCAGTAGTGGTAATTGGCGGCATTTCAAAAAAATCAGATTACGTAATGCAAACCTGTGCGGATGTATGGAACTGCCCAATTGACGTACTTGAAAGCGAGCAAAGCTGTGCGCTTGGTGCTGCAATTATGGCTGCTGTGGCAGCGGGCGAATATGCAACAGTGGCGGATGCTCAGCAAGTTATGGCTTCTGCTGTATGTCATCAGTATTTACCTAACCCAGAGCGGGTTGCGGTTTATAACGAACTCTATGCTAACTATCAAGCGTTAGCACAGTATGTTGATGGAGCAAAAGCATGAGCTACACAGAATTAAAGCGCGAAGTATTTGAAGCTAACATGGAATTACAACGTCGTGGTTTGGTGATTTACACCTTTGGTAATGTATCGCAAATTGACCGCGACAAAGGCGTGATTGCGATTAAACCAAGTGGTGTTTCGTATGACCAAATGAAAGCAGAAGACATGGTAATTGTTGATTTACAAAACAACATTGTTGAGGGCAGTATGCGTCCATCTTCTGATACCAAAACTCATATTCACTTGTATCGTCATTTTAATGACATTGGTGGCGTAACGCATACTCATTCAACTTACGCAACAGCATGGGCACAAGCAAAGCAGAGTATTCCATGCTTTGGGACAACGCACGCTGATTATGTGCACGGTGACATTACCTGTACACGTGAGCTTACCGATGCGCAAGTAAATGGCGATTATGAGCTTGAGACAGGTATTCAAATTACTGATGCTTATAAAGACCGCGACCCAAAAGCAGCACCAATGGTGATTGTGGCAGGACATGCACCGTTTACGTGGGGTAAAGATGCAGCGCAATCTGTGTATCACGCAGCACTGCTAGAAGAAATTGCTCGCATGGCTTACTTAACTCGCACGCTTGATCAAAATGCAGGTGCGCTTAAGAAGTCTGTGATGGATAAACATTATTTAAGAAAACACGGTAAAGATGCCTACTACGGCCAAAGTAACCGTGGCTAACAAGTACAAGAGGAATTTATATATGCCGTCGTCAATGAAAGAAGTTTGGTTTGTAACTGGGTCACAACATTTATATGGCCCAAAAGTGTTAAACACCGTTGCAGATAATAGCGCTGCAATTGTTGCTGGTTTAAATAGCGAAGCAAATTTACCGGTTAACTTAGTCTGTAAGCCAACGGTAAAAACACCTGAAGAAATTCATGCGGTTTGCCAAGCAGCAAACACTGATCCTAACTGTGTGGGTTTAGTATTGTGGATGCATACATTCTCACCAGCAAAAATGTGGATTGCCGGTTTAAACGAATTACGTAAGCCATGGTTACACCTTCATACACAATTTAATGCCGCGTTACCGTGGTCTGAAATTGATATGAATTACATGAACACCCACCAAAGTGCGCATGGTGATCGTGAGTTTGGTTTTATTGGTACTGTAATGCGCAAAGAGCGTAAAGTAGTGGCAGGTCACTGGCAACGTGCTGACGTGCAAAAGCAAATTGATGATTGGTGCCGCGCTGCTAAAGGGTGGGCTGAGAGCCAAACACTTAAAGTGGCACGTTTTGGCGATAACATGCGCCAAGTTGCGGTTACAGAAGGTAACAAAGTATCAGCGCAAATCACTTTTGGTTATGAAGTACACGCCTTTGGTGTAGCTGAGCTCGTTAAAGTTGTTGATACCGTGACAGATGCTGAAGTCGATGCCCAGCTTGAAGTATACAAAACTGACTATGTGATCAGCGATGAAACGTTGCAAGATGACTACAAAGTATCGATGCTACGCAACGAAGCGCGTTTAGAGCTTGGTATGGAACGCTTTTTAGAAAAAGGTGGCTTTAAAGCATTCACTAACTGTTTTGAAGACTTGTCTGGTTTATCAGGTTTACCAGGACTTGCAACGCAGCGCTTAATGGCTAAAGGCTATGGCTATGGCGGTGAAGGCGACTGGAAAACAGCCGCTATGGTACGCATCATGAAAGTAATGGGTGAAGGCCGTGAAGGCGGTTGTTCATTTATGGAAGATTACACGTATAACATGGGTGATACCGACCAAGTACTAGGTGCTCACATGTTAGAAGTATGTCCATCGATTGCAGCGCAAAAACCACGCCTTGAAGTTCACACTCACACCATTGGGGTGAAATGTGATGTGGGTCGTTTATTGTTTACTGCTAAAGCCGGTGCGGCAATTAACGTTTCGCCAATTGATATGGGTAATCGTTTCCGTATTTTGATCAACGAAGTAGATACAGTAACGCCACCGGCTGAGTTACCGCATTTACCAGTTGCATCAGCATTGTGGGAACCAAAACCGAATCTATCAGTGGCGTCTGCTGCGTGGATCCATGCCGGTGGTGCGCACCACACTGCGTACAGCCAAGCTGTTACCACCGATATGATTGTTGATTTTGCTGAAATGGCAGGTGTTGAAACGATGATTATCGATGCTGATACCAGCATCCGTGGTTTCAAAACAGAGCTACGCCACAATGCAGCGTATTACATGTTAAAACGTGGGCTTTAATCACCTATAACAGCAGTGATCTAAGTTAACTAAATAAGCCAACTTTATAGTAAAGTTGGCTTTTGTTTTCTAAGACTTTGGAGTACACATGCTCGATCTCACAAAATACCAAGGCATTATTTTTGATATGGATGGCACGCTTATCGATTCGATGGGCTCTCATTTACAAGCATGGGAGCTGACCTGCCATGCATTAGGTTATCCGTTTGACTATGACTATATGTATAGTTTAGGTGGCGTACCAACACTTGCCACTGTTGATATTCTCAATGAAAAATATGGACTTAGTCATGATCCTGATGAAGTTGCCAAGCAAAAACACCAATTTTGGTTAGGCTTAAACCATCAGCCAGAAATCATTACTGAGACAGTCGATGTATTAAACTATTACCATGGCAAAATGCCTATTGGGGTAGGTACTGGCGCGGACCGTGCGCATGCCATTGAGCATCTAACTCAAACAGGGTTAATCGATAAAATAGACGCATTAGTTACTGCCAGTGATGTTCGCCACGGTAAACCACACCCAGAAACTTTTTTAAGCGTAGCCAAACAAATAAACATTCAACCACAAAATTGTGTGGTGTTTGAAGACACGCAAATAGGCTATCAAGCAGCTCAGGCTGGTGGTATGGACTGCATTTTAGTCAAAGACGGCAAAATACAACTAAAAAGTTAGGCGAATAAATTTGCAATCGATCACTATATTGTATTATAAAAGTATAAATGCAATTATAATAAGGTTATTGTCATGTCATTGCAATGTGTAACTCAGCGCCTAACAGCGGTTCATCAGTCGTCAACATCGATTAAAAAATTATCTCGCGGTATCTTTGCAATAGCAGTGTCCTTTGGGATTGCTTTAACCCCCGCGTGTGCTCACCAAGGAGACAATATGACCAATTCACCTTCTGCATTACTGCACGCTTATGGCAAGCTGGCAGACCAAACTCCGATCAACCAAGTTACCCTAACCAATAGTAATGGCGTGAGCGTTGATGTGATCAATTATGGCGGCATTATTACCCGTATCGAAACGCCAGACAGCAATGGCAACATGGGTAATATTGTTTTAGGTATGGATAATTTAGAAGATTACACTAATGCAACCACATACTTTGGCGCGATCATTGGCAGATTTGGTAACCGTATTGCTAATGGTAAATTTAGCTTAAACGGCACGGATTATCAGTTAGCAACTAACGATGGTGCTAACCATTTACACGGTGGTGTGCAAGGCTTTGATAAGAAAGTCTGGAATATGGTGCCATTTAGCACGCAAAACAGTGCTGGTGTAACACTAAGCCTCGTAAGTCCTGATGGTGACCAAGGTTATCCTGGTGAGCTGACCACACAAGTCACCTATACATTGACCAACAAAAATACCCTTGATATGCAGTTTGTGGCAAAAACAAATAAGCCAACCATCATCAATATGACCCAGCACAGTTATTTTAACTTAGCCGGTAAGGGCGATATTCTCGATCATCAAATGCAAATCAACTCAAACGCAATCACCCCTGTGGATGGCGGTTTGATCCCAACGGGTGAGTTAATGCAAGTGGCGGGTACACCGTTTGATTTTAGAAATCCAAAAGCAATTGGTAAAGAAATTAATGTGGATGATGAGCAGCTGAAGCTTGGTAAAGGTTATGACCATAACTTTGTGCTGAAAAACAAACCTAATCATGATTTGATTGAAGCAGCTAACGTTTATGAGCCAAGCTCAGGTCGAACCCTAACTGTGTATACCGAAGAACCTGCGGTACAGTTTTACTCAGGTAACTTTTTAGATGGAAGCAGTAAGCAAGCCTCTGGTTTAGTACATAAATTAAGAAGTGGTTTTTGCCTAGAGCCACAGCACTTTCCTGATGCACCGAATCAGCCAACATTCCCCAGTACAACTTTGATGCCTGGTGAGGTTTATTCAACGCGTATTGTGTATGAGTTTGGCACTAAGTAATGCACTTCGTTAATCAAATAGGGCTGCTGTTTGCAGCCTTAGTGATAACAACTGTGGCGCAAGCGACTGAGGTTGCGACTATTCATAGCCCAGATCAGCAGTTAGCCGTATTGGTTGATTTAGATGAGCAAGGGCAGTTAAGTTATCAAGTACAGTCAGGTAGCGATAAAGTAATTGAGCCATCTTTATTAGGTATCACGCTTAATAATACCGATTTTACTAAAAAGCTTAGATTATTAGCTGTTAAACAACAGCCGACAGTGAATGATAGCTACCAGCTTTTTACTGGTAAGCAACAGTTTGTTGATTACCAGGCTAACAGTACGGTTGTAAGCGTGACTAATCAGCAACACGAAACATTGAATGTTCGCTTTCAAGTGAGCAACGATGGGGTTGCTTTTCGCTACGAGTTAGATGGGGAGTCCTCGGATACGCGGGTCGTTATGAGTGAACAAACGGGTTTTAACTTCCCAAGTGAAACCGTTGCGTGGTTACAGCCTAAAGCGCAAGCGCAATCTGGCTGGATGAACACTAACCCTTCTTATGAAGAAGAATATTTACAAGCGACAGCATTAACGACCCCTGCAATAACCAATAATGGCTGGGTGTATCCGGCATTATTTAAGCACCAAGAGCAGTATATTTTAATCTCAGAAGCTGGTGGTGAAGACTATTACAGTGGTACTAATTTAACCAATAATAGCCAAGGGCAGTTTAAGGTTCGTTTTCCTGATCAGCGTGAAGTTACTTCTAATGGTGGCTATTTACCAGAGCATACACTGCCGCTGTTATCGCCTTGGCGTTTATTGGTAATTGGCACGTTGCAAACGGTTACTGAGTCTACTTTAGGGACTGACTTAGCCCGACCAAACCAGCTAACTAACACTGATTTTGTTAAACCGGGGATTGCTGCTTGGAGTTGGGGGTTATTAAAGGATGACTTTACAACCTTTCCTGTGCAAAAACAGTTCATTGATTATGCAGCAGATATGCACTGGCAATATGTATTGATTGATGCGGATTGGGATCAAAAAATAGGCTGGGAGAAAATGCAGCAGTTGGCAGCCTATGCTAAGCAAAAAAATGTTGATTTATGGGTTTGGTATAACTCATCAGGCGCGTGGAATAACACGGTTTATTCTCCTAAAAGTGCATTACTAACGCGTGCTGATCGCATTAAACATTTTGCAAAACTTCAAGCTATGGGAATTAAAGGCATTAAAGTCGACTTCTTCCCGGGTGATGGTTCATCTGTGATGGCCTATTACGAAGCTATGCTGAAAGACGCAGCAGCACATCAGTTAATGGTCAATTTTCATGGCACCACTTTGCCAAGGGGCTTGCAGCGAACTTATCCTAATCTAATGACCTCCGAAGCAGTAAAAGGCTTTGAGATGATAAGCTTTTTTCAAGCATTTGCCGATAAAGAAGCGCAGCATGCAGCGACCTTAGTGTTTACTCGGAACGTGTTTGATCCAATGGATTTTACACCTATGGTACTTGGTGATATTCCTAATATTGAACGCAAAACCAATAATGCCTTTGAGCTCGCGCTGCCGATTTTATTTACATCTGGGATACAGCACTTAGTGACAACGCCTGAGCAAATGACGAAAGTTTCAGAGCCAGTAAAAGCTTATTTGAAATCGCTGCCTACTCTGTGGGATGAAACAAGGCTCTTGCAAGGCAGCCCAGGTAAGCATGTGGTGATGGCGAGACGTTCTCGCTGCAACTGGTATGTTGCAGCTATTAATGCGCAGGATAAAGCTATTACGTTAGATATTGACTTAAGCTTTAGTAACTTCAGTTCAGCCCAGCTACTTAGCGCAGGTAAAAAATTAGCACAGGTTGAGGCGCAACAGCTCAACTCAAAACTGTTTTCTATAAAATTAAACCCCAATAGCGGGTTTGTTATAATAACTAAGGGTGATAACAACAATGAATGCACAACATCACTTGCGCACTAAATTAAAGCGTACTGCTAAAGCAACAGGCCTTGTAGGTTTATTCGCTTTGTCATTAAGCTCACTTACAGGGTGTGAATCTACAACCCGCGCAGACACACAACAAACACAAGATGCAGCACCAATCGCGAGCGCAAAAGCACCCACGCAAGATGATGGCGTATTCACTAATCCATTATTTCCTAATGGTGCCGATCCATGGCTTGAGTACTGGGATGGTAACTATTACCTAACGACGACAACATGGACATCTGAATTGGTGATGCGTAAATCACCTACTTTAGCAGGACTTGCCGATGCAACCCCAGTAAATGTATGGTCAGCGACCGATCCTGCGCGTTGTTGTAACTTTTGGGCGTTTGAATTTCATCGTGTTAAAGGCCCTGACGGCTACCGTTGGTACATGATGTATACAGCAGGGACTGATGGTACTTTAGATAACCAACATCTTAATGTATTAGAAAGTGCCGGTGACGACCCAATGGGTCCGTATGAATACAAAGGCGCACTCATGCCTGATGTATGGAATATCGATGGTAACTATTTAAGCTATAAAGACAAACTCTATGTTATTTATTCCCAGTGGCAGGGCGATCAACAGTTAAACATTATTGCTGAAATGGAAAACCCGTGGACGCTGAAAAAGAATTCACCGCACACTGTGATCACACGCCCTGAACTTGATTGGGAGATCAGCGGACGTAAAGTAACCGAAGGTGCTGAAATTTTGCAGCATAACGGTCGCACGTTTATGACTTACTCAGCAAGCTTTTGTAACACGCCAGATTATAAGTTAGGTATGTTAGAGTTGGTGGGTGATGATCCGCTAGATGCAAACAGCTGGAAGAAGTTTGACGAGCCGGTATTTGAACGTACTGATGAAGTATTTGGCCCTGGTCACAATGGTTTCTTCACTTCGCCAGATGGCAGTGAAGATTGGCTGGTATACCACGGCAATGACTCAGTAGAACACGGTTGTAGTGCCACACGTTCTTTGCGTGCGCAAAAATTTACTTGGCATGATAATGGCACACCAAACTTTGCAAAACCAGTAACACCGGGTGTTGAAGTGGCTCCACCATCAGGTGAATACGGCCCACTTGTAACTCGTGTGCAAGGTCAGCGTTATAACTTAGTTAATGCAACCAGCGGTTTATGTTTAGATATTGCAGCGGATCCTCAAGATGCGCGTGCCGTGCAACGCCATTGTGCAAGCACCAATGGTCAATGGGTGATTGATGCCACCACAGATGGTTTTGTACGTTTAGCAAATCGTGAAGACAGCAAGTTTTTAGAGCTGGCTAATTGCAGTGATGCTGATAATGCGAAAACACAATCTGCGGCATGGCGTAATAACTTCTGTCAGCAATGGAAAGTAGCACCAAGCACTGATGGTAATGTCACTATTACTAACCGTTACACTGAAAAACCATTAGCCGTAGCAGGGTGTTCAGCCGCGCAAAATCAAGCGGTTTTACAACAAGGTAAAGATACTGCATGTGCTGATTGGCAGTTACAGCCTGTAGGTAGTGTCGCGGTAATGAGCCAACAAAGTGGTAAAGCATTGAGCGTTGCAGGAGCTGTTAAAGCAGGTACTAATGTTGAGCAACAAGCGTTTACTCACAGCGACGCCCAACAATGGTTCTTTGCACCAACAGACACAGGTTACGTTGCTTTAAAGCAAGACCTTGATAGCGATTATTGCGCTGCTGTGGCAAACAATGCTTTAGTGCCTGGCGCTAACGTTGAAATGGCTTCGTGCGAAACTAAAACAGCACAATGGCGCATTACTCCTGTTGCAGGTGGCGGCGTGATGTTGATCAACCGTTACACAAAGCAAGCACTGGGTTTAAGTGATTGTGGCCTTGCAGATAAAACTAATTTTGCACAACAACCTGATTTAGGTAACAAGTGCCAAATTTTCCATTTACGAGAACCAAAGTAAATGTAAATAAGCGTTCGACTCTCACCAAGCCACTGTTTCGATAGTGGCTTTTTTATGTGTATGTAGCGTGCGTTTTAATTTTATGAACTTACATTTGAATAGTCGTGTTATTGCCATCATTAATAAAGTGCACTCGCGGCCTGTACATTTAGTATTTTTTAACAAACTGCCAAAGTTAAGCGATTCGCTCAATATCAAAGGTGGTTGTATTTTAAGCTGTTGTCGCTAATTTAATTAGTGTAAGGTGACGCAGCAAAGGTACAATTTGATTGTCCATAATTGTAAGATACAGTGAACCAAGTGTAATGTTAGCGTAGGCTGCTAATATGTAAGGTAAAGCCAAAGATAATTATAAAATAAACTTAAAAAATAGCGCTTTTTATAGATAGAAGCAGGCACAGGAATAGGAAGCCTCATGATATTAAGAATGATTTTATTATTGAGTTTATTGTCAAATATAAATGCAAACGCTCAGGATCCAGAGCCTGAACTTACAATTTTGTTGAACGACTGGCCACCTTATAATTTTAACAAAGGTGGTAAGCTAGTTGGTATTAGCACAGAGTTAGTAGAAGCCGCGCTGCAAAAAGCGAACATCAAATACAAACTGTTAGTTTATCCTTTTAAACGCGCTTTATACACTGTCCAACAAACTCCTAACACTTTGCTTTTTACAGTAGCTCGCATTCCTGAGCTCGAAAATATGTATAAATGGATTGGCCCTTTGCACACCAGAGAGGTATATCTGTATAAATTAAATTCCCGATCTGATATACAGATCAACAAAATCGCAGATATCAAACAATATAAAACTAGTGTGCTGATGGGCGGTTCAGTTGAGCAATTCCTTAAACGTAATCACTTTCAAGAAAATATAGACTACTATGTTACTGTTAATTCAGAACAAATATTAAAAGCTTTATTTAAAAAAAGGACAGATCTGATCCCTGGAGATCCATTAGATTTAGCCTATCAAATGAAAACGCTGGGCTATGATCAGTCAGCAATTGAAAAAGCCTATTTACTGTCGAACGAAGGTGGCTATTACATGATAGCTAATAAAAAAACATCAGATGAAATGATAACAAAAATTCAGAAATCTTTAGATGAAGTGCTTGCATCAGATAAGAAAGATAAAACTATCGAAAAGTATCTACAAATAAAAAGCGGTTCCTTTAACTAAAAATCTATCGATTAAACAATCACTAATTATTTTGGTGATTAAATTGCAAAGCTTATTGCGCCTGGTAGCAGAAGGCATTTTAATGGCCGATTTACTTTTGTCAGTAAAAATTGCTGCAGCAAGGAAATACGAGTGCACCAATCTGCCTAGCGATTGGCCAGTTTTTATAACTCATAATTATGCCTAATTGTTGATATTGCGCTTATTTAAGTATAGCTAAAAACACGATTGCTAATAATAGAATATGAGCAGTACTACAATAGTAACAACTAATCGCGATTTCAGTTGATCACACCATGGCACTGACAAGTGCACCTGTGTCGGTAATACCAGCTTCTTTCATCGCTTCAGCGATGGTTTGAACTAACGAACCCATTTGAGCTTGCATTGATACAATCATATTAGTTTGCGCTTCGACTTGTGCTTTAACAGCTTCATCTTGCTGGTTATCTAGCGCTTTTAACTTTTCGAGTTGCTCTTTTTGTTGTTCAATCTGTTCTTTGATTTTTTTCAGCTGTTCGATCATTTTAGCGATGTGATCGGGCATATCTGAATTGGCCTCTTTTTCTGCTTTCTCTTTAGTTTCCCGGCCTGATATATTGTCTAACTCTTTTTCTGATAAACGATAGCCAGTAGTATCGTTACTTTTTACCGTAGGCTCTGATGGTGACGCAATTGGCTGTCCCAGTGGTTTATGTATCTGCATCATGGCTCTTTATAATGTGATTTAATCATACTTATCGGCTGAAAGAGGCGTTACTAAAGGGGAGGCATGTAAATAAAAGCCAAATATTAATTTGGCTTTTATTTGGATAGCTGCACACTAACGAACTTGGTTAGCCCATTTTTCACCGGCTGGTGTGCGGCGCCATTTAAAATACTGATCAAGTGTTTCTAGCGCTTGTTTGTCGGGCACTGGGCCGACTTTCGCTTGCTGTTGAAAATACATAGTGCTGGGTTTGTCATTATTAAAAGCAGGCCAATTTGGTAATGCATCGTCATTTGGATTGCTATTTTTGGCAAAGTTAGTCCAGTAGGTTGCCATTATATCTGACATTTTTAAATCATTTTTAGTTACATTCGGATCTGCTTTATTAAGGTTTTTAAACATATAGGCTATTTCATGACCGTGGCCAGAGCCATAATCTTCATCTTTGCCGCCAAGTTTACGCTCAGGATGGTGATCAAAGTAATATAAATAAACAGGGGCTCTTCCATGTTCAGTTTGTAACTTAGCCCAGCTCCAAGTATGCCAACCAAAGGCAGCATCACGCACCAGATTACGGGCGCTGCGAGGGATGCTGTTTTTTGCAACAGGGTAAGCTTCAAGTAAGCTTGGCGCAAATTGACCGAAGCGAGTCTTTACTCCATCAACAAAATTATTAACATCAGGGTCCCACACAAAGCTGACGCCTTCATCCGAGTTATAACCAATTAAAGCAGGTACATCATTAAACTTGCCTTGCTGATAGAGCTTATATTGGTCGTCTTTTATCACATAGCCGTCAACAATGGGCCAACCACCGGGAAGTGACCAGCCTTTTGGTATAAAAGTTTTTGCGCTCATTTTTCGCAGTTGTGCAATGGAGCTTGTGCCAAACTGTTTTACATAGTCGAAACCTTCTGTTTGAGCCTGTTGTAAGGTTGACATGTTTTCACCGGGGTAGTTCTTAATGCGAGTAGGACCAAATGAACCACCACTTTGCGAGATAACTTTGTTAAATAACCCTTTAGCTAACGGTGAGGCGGCAAGCATGCTAACCGAAATGCCGCCCGCAGATTCACCCGCAATGGTAAGATTATTTGCATCACCACCAAACTCACTAATGTTTTGTTTAAGCCACTTTAAGGCGGCTAGTTGGTCGAGCAACCCATAATTACCTGATACGCCAACTGGGCTTTCCTTATTAAGTTCAGGATGGGCTAAAAAACCTAATTGACCAACGCGATAAGCAATAGACACTACTATCACGCCTTTATTGGCAAGTTCGCTACCATCAAAAATAGGATCTGATGAACTGCCAAAGCTAAAGCCACCACCGTAGATCCAAACGAGCACCGGGAGCTTTTCATTATTTGATTGCGCGGGCGTCCAAATATTCAGATATAAACTATCTTCACTGCTCCCAGATACGGGATCGCCTGCTTGAATTGGGGCAGGGGCATACGCTTGTGCTTTAAGCACACCTTGCCATTTTTCGGCAGGTTGAGGGGCTTTCCAGCGCAACTCTCCAACCGGTGGTTTAGCAAAGGGCACGCCTTTAAATACGGCTAAGTTTTGCTGGGCCGTGCCTTCAAGTTTGCCCTGTGCCACGCTGACTTGGGTTAATGGTTCTGCGTTTGCGCTGGCTGCTGCTGTAGCAAAAAATGTGGCCCATAAAAGCCGTTTAAGTTTTGATACGTTCATAATCATTCCTTTAAAATTGCTTTGCTTATCTTTTAATTGCCAATCAAGCTTATAGTTTGCTGTAGCAAAAAGTTGCGCGCCATCCCAGAATTGACCTGCAATAGCGATTTTTTGCAGATTTGCGCTTTGGTAAAATTCACTGAGCAGATTCGCAAATTGTGCTCTAATCCAATCAATGACGTGAGGGAGCATGCTATTTCTGGCCTTATTTAAGAATTTGTCATCAAGGCTGTTTTGCCTTTTGCCCAGTGCTATCACTAAGTAACCATATGAATTAATCTCAGACAGCATATGCTCAAAAGGAAATAAGGTGTCCATTCAGCCGCCGTTAGCAATAACTTTAAATGCTGTCATTTTGGCAAAGCAAAAACAGGGTATAAGAACATAAGAATACGGTACATAGCCCTTACTAAGTTGTTATTATAGTACAAATGGCACGGTAGAAGATAAGTGATTTTTTGAAATAATTGATAAATAAAAAAGCCAGACTCTCGTCTGGCTTTTCACGACAACAAACTATTGGGCAAGGCAGCTCGCCCAAAATAGTTTATTCTTGTGCAGTTGCTGCATCAAAGAGTGCTTTAATTGCATCAGCATCAATTGCACCGCTGAATACTTTTAACTCATCAATTGCACCAGCATAAGGCGTATCCCAATAGTTTACGCCTAACGCAAATTCATTGGTCTCGCCTGCAACAGTGAATACACGTGGAAAACCTGCAGCTTCAAGTTTTAATTCACCATTTACGTACATTTTTAGTGTATCACCATTGCTACCATCGACAGTCATGGCTAAGTGAGTCCATTTGTCTTTAGGTATAC
The DNA here is from genome assembly GCF_014164315.1 of Pseudoalteromonas sp. SG44-1. Lineage (NCBI taxonomy): Bacteria > Pseudomonadati > Pseudomonadota > Gammaproteobacteria > Alteromonadales > Pseudoalteromonadaceae > Pseudoalteromonas > Pseudoalteromonas sp. SG44-1. The sequence continues at coordinate 58,330 of NZ_JACJEW010000011.1, read as the reverse complement.
GAGTATCAAGCTCACCGTTATCGAAAAATGCGCCCGTAGTTGCCCAAAGTCGAGTTTTATCAGTACCATCCATTGATGGGACAAGGCTTAACCACGTTGACGAATTTGCACCGGCAAAGAATGCAGTCGTGTAACTGGTAAATACATCTGGTTTTAACCACAGTGAAATTGAATAGTCATTCGTTGTAATTAAGTTATCAGGTAATCTCACTCCAACATTACCATCTAGATGTACAGCTTGACCGATAATACCGTCAGTGAAAGTGACAGCACCGCCTTGGTTATCTATCCGGTTACCGGTTGCGTTACCTTTACCGTAAACGCCTTCAAGCTCAGCTAAATCACCTTCAAAGCTATATTGCGCAGGGGCAAGTGATTTAACGGTAACATCGAAGGTTTTAGTGTCAGTGAAGCCTTTATAGTTAATCGTTGCAGTTAAGGTGACGATTTGATCGCCTGCCAACGCACTTGGTTGATTAACGATAGCTGTGCCATTAACAGGTTTTAGGTATTCTTCATTATTTGATGTCCAACTGATACCGGATACAAATGGACCAACACGCGGTAGAGTGAGGTTATCACGCACTGCTGATACATCACCTAAATCTAATGCATCTTTTACAAAACCAGCGAATTTTGTTGGATCAGTTAAGTTATTGATAGCAGCTGCATTGATGTCTAAGTTACCAAGGGCATAGTCATATACTATTAATTCATCAATCTCGCCTTGGAATGGTAAATCCCAGCCATAGTTTACGCCAAGTGCAAAGTTACCCGTTGCATTACTAAAAAAATCAGCGCGTGGCATTGATCCTGCTAAAACCCCATCACGGTAAAGTTTAGCTTCGCCGTTGGCATAAGTGATTGCAACATGCGACCAAGTAAGCGTTGCCGGGGTTGCAGAAATGATTTGGTTCCACTGTTCAACACCCGCATCATCTAAATATTTGCTCCATAGCATTGGTGTGGTTGTAAAATGAGTGTTACCAGGGATCAAGCTCATCCATCTATCAACAGTCGTAGTGGCGAAGAATGATGGTGAAAAATCAGTTAAAACCGTTGGTTTCAACCAATAAGAAACAGTGTATGCACTTGATTGAATAAAGCTATCAGGTAATCTGACACCTGTTGCACCATCAAAACTAAATGCTTGGCCTGTTTGCCCAGCAGCATACGCTTGATTACCTGCGCCGGTGTTTAACAAATTATTATCAGTAGTTGTGGCACTTGGTAAATTTCCTAAGCTATCTGTGAGCGCATTTTCAAATGAATAATGTGCTATCGCATTTTTAAACTCAGGACGTGCGGTTAAATTAACTGTAAATGTTTTACTCGTGGTTTGGCCGTTTAGCTCAATATTGGCTGTGAGCGTCACTGATTTATTACCACGGTCTGGGGTTGGAATAAATACTGCACCGTCGCTACCTATGTAATATTCATCACTACTTTGCCAGCTGATTTGTGCGCCATCTTTACCAAGAGTTGGTAATGAGTAACCTTCATCTGCAATACTTAACTCAGTTTTAATATCCAACGCTTGAGCAACAGTGGCAAGGATATCGCTTGTTGCCGTAATATCGTCAACTTTAGTTGCCCAAACCGTTGCTCCTTCACTTGATACTCCCGACAGCGTTGGTACAAGTGCTTTATTGGCATCATCCCATTGCCATTTAGCGACGGCAAAGTAAGTGCCAGATTCTAATACTAGTTTAATATTGGTATTAGAATCATCGCTAGGATACCAAGTACCAGGATCGCTGCCTGTTACTGAGTTATCAGCATTAAGTGCAATGTGAGTTGAACGAATAGCACTGGTATTAACGGTTGTACCATGGTTTATGAATTTGTAATAACCTTGGATTTCGTCCATCGATAGTACATTCTCACCATTGAGTGGAACATAGCGTTGTGGTGAAAGTACAGGCCAACCAAGTTGGTTAATGAACATTTCATGGGTTCGTACTTGGTGTGCTTCAGCACTTTCTGGAAATTCAGTAGAGCTTAATGGGAAGCGAGTGTGAGTGACAAATAAATGTTTGCCCGATGCCTGATCATAATACGCTGAGTTATGACCCGGTGATTGATAACCCCAAGCTGGTGCTGTTTCTCCGAGCTCTTGGGTATATTCAAAACCACCTAATAGTTTTTCACCTATTTCAAGGCCGCCTGCAGAGGCAATATCGTTGCCCGCATTATCTAAATAAGGACCTTGTGGGTTCTTTGAACGTGCAACACGTACATTATAACCATCATTAGCAGCAAATCCTGCAACTGAGTAAAAAAGATAGTAGTAATCACTTTCAGGGCTATACATAGTAAATGCACCTTCCATAGCACGGAAGTCACCACCGACTAGTTTAGTTCCATAGCCTTGTCCTGCTTCAGGCATGCCTGTTGTTTCATCTATAGCAAGTACAAATATCCCGCCAGAGTATGAACCGTACACCATCCATAAATTGCCATCTTTATCATAAAAAGCGGCGGGGTCAATGGCATTGGGATCTACAGCGCCAGCCCATGTTGTTTGCCCATTATCTAATGGATACTTAGCAAATTCATCATCAGTACGGTAGCCGCTGCGTAAAAAAATGCCTTTATTTTTGTATGGACCTTCAATAGAGTCTGCTTCTGCAAGACCTAAATAAGAGCGATTAAAGCATACTTCATCAACAGTGTTAGGTGTATCTGGATTATCTTGAGCGCAATGATTGTAGTAAAACCAAAACTTGCCGTTGGGTGCTTTAATTACATCAGCAGCCCAGTTACCGGTAAAGCCATCAGTCCATTCAATACCCTCTGCAATTTCGGTTGTGTAATTAAAATCAAACAACGGGCTTTCATTTACAGCACTGTTTGCTGATAAACTTGAAATCATTTCCCAGTTCATTAAATCGGTCGATTTAGCGGCAGCTAAATGTGAGCCAAAAATATAATAAGTATCATCGACTTTTAAAACCGACGGATCATGCACGGCAACATTAGTCACTGTTACATTGCCATTGTTGTTAAATTGTACACTGCTACTTACAGTTGGCTTTGCGGTTGCAGTAGGTTGTGCCGCTAATACGCCTTCGGGCGCTGAATTGCTGTCTGAACCGCATCCTGTAACAGCTAAAGCGCAGCTGATCACCATCGCTAATCTGGTTAGTTTCATTTTTTAATGTCCTCTTATAACTGGGATTTTTGTTATTTAATGTTGTCAATAAAATAGCTGTGCACCTAACGTAAAATAGCAACTACGTAGTATTGTAATTTTATAGTACTATTTCAAATGTGCAAATACTTTTGCAAAAGTAATTGTTATGTAAATAAAAAGTGCTTTATTTACAATGCTTACAGCTGTGTTTCAATTATCATCAAGCAATGATTTGCGACGATTTTTCGCTTATTTACAGCAAGTAATGTAAGTATTACGCGAAAATAGAGGGGGTTAACCAGATCTCAGGTAAAGGTATTTACGAATGCTTTGATTTAAAATTATAAAGGTTAATAAAGTGTCTACCTAGAAAGTTATCAGAATTAACAAGGCGAGTTTACGCGTCAGGCACTTACCTATTGCAAGTTAACTCAACGCAGTTAGCGATTGAAAATCGTCTTTATAAGTAGATTTATTCACCAGCGAACAATTTTTTAAACCACGGTGATAGGGGCTCTGCAGTGAGAGCCCCTTCGTTGACTGAGTTATTTGTCTTTACTCAACCCTTCAGTGGTCATGATGATACGCTGTAAGGTACCATCATCATTGTATATAAGTGGTTCAATCGCAACTGAGCGACGAAAACGTCCGCCACTTGGCTTGCCATCTTTTGGTGGTACTGCACCTGTATGGTAAATAAAGTAACTTTTATCTTTAAACTCGATAATTGACTGATGATTAGTCTCGCTGTTACCGGCAATCTCATTGAGAATGCCTTTGTACTGCCAAGGGCCATGGATACTTTTACTCATTGCGTAGCAGATTTTTTCTGGAAATTCACATGCATAAGAAACATAGTAATATTCATCTTTCTTATGAACCCATAAAGCTTCAGTGAAATTAGGTAAGTCGATGGTTTTGATTTCACCGTCTAGGCTTAATAAATCATCACTTAGTTTTACATATTTAGGTACGAGGTTACCAAAAAATAGGTAGGTATCACCGTTTTCTTCTACGTAGATGGCCGGATCTATATCATCCCAATCATTCGGTGTTTGGGTAGTCATATCATTAGTAACCAATGCATGACCTATAGCGTCTTTAAATGGTCCGGTAGGAGATTTCGACGTTGCAACACCAATTGCAAAACCAGGTTTAGTTTCATCATGGCGAACAGTGGTGAAGAAATAAAAGGTGCCATCACGTTCAATCATATGCGCTGCCCATGCATCGCCCTTAGCCCATTTAAAGTCAGTGGCTTTCATTATTGGGCCATGCTTTTTCCAATTCACCATATCTGTTGATGAAAAAGCAAGCCAGTCATGCATCTCAAAGAAAATATCATTATTAGGGGCAACATCATGACCGGTATAAAGATAAACTGTGTCCTTATGAACTAATGCCGCTGGATCTGCGGTGAACACGTCGGTAAATAATGGGTTTTGTGCTGCAACCATACCGCTCGATAAGAGTAATGGTAACGCAAGGGCTGTTAATTTATTTTTCATATGTATCCTTATAGATGGTGTAAGCCAAAGTATCTGCGCTTGTGTGTAGTTTTAGTTAATTCATGGCAGCTGTGAGTACTAAAAATTAGTAAAAGTACAATAAAAAACACCATTAATTGTATTATTGTATTTTTATTGTGATGACATCAGCATAACCGAGGTAAATATATAGTTGCAATGCATTTATATTTTTACACAGTATTAATGTGATTGTTATTCGCATTGTCGACTTTAAGCTTTTGAATTTCATAGCCTTACTTTTTTAATTGTTAGGTGGCTAGATGAAACAAGCTAATAAATCAACTATTTCAATGGAGTGGGTGTTAACTACTCTTTACAGGTTATTTGAATTTGTTGTTTTTTGAGTTGACCCTTAAATAGTCATACAATATGATTAAAGTCCGAGTGTAAATCTATATACATAGTCAATGTAGATATCTCGTATACTGTTTTGACAACACACAATGGGCAATGCAGTGGTCACTCTTCGGTAACTTAATTGGATAGTTCAGAGTTCCGATATAACTATAATTTGGAGAACACCGCTAATGTTTAAAAAAACACACATAGCCAGTGCGATAGTTTTGGCATTTACATGCCAACTGTCTTACGCACAGGATGAAGTAACAAATACACCGCCAGATAGCACTGATGATATCGAAGTTATCCAAGTATCAGGTATTCGCGGTAGCTTAAACAAAGCGCTAGATGAAAAACGCGCTAGCGTACAAATTGTTGATGCGATTGTTGCCGAAGACATTGGTAAATTTCCTGACAATAATGTCGTTGAAGCACTACAGCGAGTTTCAGGTGTACAAACTACCGGCCGTGGGGGCGGTGAAGTCAGCAGCGTATCAATTCGTGGTCTAAGCGATGTTCATACTACTGTAAATGGCCGTGATATTTTTACCGGCTCAGGTCGTGATGTGTCGCTGCAAGATATTCCTGCTAGCTTACTCTCTGGTGTTACCGTATATAAAACGCGATCGGCAAAGCAAGTTGAGCGTGGTATAGCTGGCTCGATTGATATTAAAACTCAGCGTCCATTTAACTTTGATGGTAAAAAAGTAGTACTAGCAGCACGCGGTATTTATTCAGACCAACCTGACAAAGTTGACCCTAATTTAAGTATGTTATTAAGTAATCGTTGGGATTTGGATGGTGCGGGTGAGTTTGGTGCACTGGTCAATGTTTCCTATTCTAAAACGCACTACCGCGATGATACATTAGCTGCAGGGGCTGCATTACCCTATTTCACAAACCAACCAGCTACTGGTTTTAGACCTTATTCTCCAATTCCTAGAACGTTAGGAGCACCGGGTAACGAAACCTCTGTTTGGCAGAGCTTAGAAAATGGCCTACCAACAACACCAGGTTCAGCGCTTGATATAAATGGCCAGTCAGCAGAGTATTTACTTGGCCGTGACGCTGTTTTTGGTAACTCTTTTAGCGGTGAACGTAAGCGCCCAGCAATAACAGCCTCATTTCAATGGGCACCTAATGATACATTAGAGTTAACGGCTGAAGGTTTTTATACTGGCTATCGTAATGAGTCACAAAATTCATTATGGCATGCGTTTAGTTACAATGATAACGTCGGCATTGAAACACCGGTTACTTACGATGACACAAATGTCATAAAGCAAAGACAAACCCTCGGCGCAGATGGTTTTGTAAGTGGTGATGCTACTTCTCAAAAAACAGACACGTATTTATACGCATTGGGTGCGAAGTGGCAAGCATCAGATTATCTGACCATTAATAGTGAACTGGTATATCAAAAAAGTGATTATGAAAGCGACTTTTTAGCAATGCGCTTTAATCGCGCAACTTTTCCTACTCTAAACGTTGATTATAATAATGGTGGAGGTGTACCCGCAGTCGTATACGAAGACGATCCTAATACACCTGTAAATGAAGCTGATATGAGCGCTGTTGCAAACTGGAATGCTGCTGATCTATATGACAATGGTGATGGCAACAGTGGTGACTCAATTGCGTTTACGTTTGACGCAGAATATTTATTTGGTGGCACATATATTGATAAAGTTTCTTTTGGTGGGCGCTACGAAAAACGTACTGCAGAAGCATTCACTCGTACTCAGAATAAATATCAACCAACATCGCTAACTAATTTCATGAGCCAGTTAGTTGAAGCAGGTGTAAGCGATGACGGATCTGGGCTTATCTATCAGGTTGATGATTACTTTGATGGCCGAGCTAACGTTTTCAATAACTTTATCGCAGCAGATGGTGGTTACTTACTTGATAATGTAGATGCTGTCCGCGCTGTCTATGGGTTTAACAAAGAAGATAAGTATAAAACGTTTGATATTAAAGAAGATTCTTATGCTTTATATAGCACAATGAACTTTTATCTCTTTGAAAATATTAGCGGTGAGGTTGGTGCTCGTTACGTGAAATATAATCAAGATATGAAGTTTCAATCACTATTATCTAAAAATCCTGCTCAGTATGACCAAACCGTTGAATCAGAAAGTATCAATAAGTTGCTACCAAGTTTATCTCTAAACTGGAATATTACAGAAGATATTGTCGGGCGTGTTGCGTATACAGAAACACTAAGAATGCCTAATTACGCTGATTTAAGCTCTGTGGCACGTTACGAAGATCCAATTACCAAAGCGCAAGAATATGGTACCGGTAGTACTGGTAATCCTAATTTACAAGCTACTGAGTCAAAAAATTATGACTTATCGCTAGAGTGGTATTTTGCTGATACAAGTTCTTTATACGCGTCTTACTTTAAGCGTGAAATTGATGGGTTAGTCATTTCATCACGTAGAAATGTTGTACGCGAAGGCGATGATGGCGAAACTCGTCCATACGTTGTTAGCTTTCCTGGTAATGCGTCAGATGGTGAATTATCTGGTCTCGAGTTAGGATTAGTCTATTTCCCAGAAAATCTGCCAGCCGTTCTTGATGGCTTAGGTATGCAGGCAAGTTACACTAACTTAGACTCTTCGCAGGACACTCCTGACTTTGATTCGTTAGGCAATATTATTGGTTATACCGAAACAAGTATGACAGGCGTTTCTGATGAATCAGTTAGTGTCGTTGGTATTTACGAGCGAGAGTCATTTGATATGCGTTTGTCATACTTATGGCGCTCAGCGTTTTATAGCGGAACAACGGATGCTACTTTTGCGAATCCATTACAAATTTGGAATCGCCCAGAGCAAAGTTTAGATTTCCAAGTTAGTTATAACATTACAGAAGATGTTACTGTCACATTTGATGCTACTAACTTGTTAGATGATAAGTATCAAACTTATTATGGAGAAGGTAACGAAAATCTATTTAATGCGGGAAGTAGTATTTTTTCTCGTACATTTGCTTTAGGTGCACGGTATTCATTCTAATGTAAATTAGAGTATAAAAAGCCCCGATAACCTCGGGGTTTTTTATGCTTATTCATATTATACAGAAAATTATTCCCATTGCTTGTAAAGCTAATTGTTTCGTCTTTTTTGTTTCCCCGTACTTGGAATTACCGATCTTAATATATGTTATAGCTATGGAGCATTGGCATACCCTTTCAAGTGAGTTGTTAATTTGTAGTATAATAATTATTTGATTTAGGATGAGTTATATTTCACTTTTTGATACTTCTATCTTTCCCGTAAGATTATATTTCATCAACCAATTGTTTTTTATGGCCTTGTTGCCAAGATTTGTTTTTTTGATTTTTATTTAACATTTATTTATTTTTATCAGTTGACTGTTAATTAATCATACAATATTATCAATGTCAGGCAGCAAATAATTAACATAATAAAAGGCAACCTTAATACAGGCTCTGACAACAAGTTTGTAAATAAGGGGAAGCAGAGGGTAATAGCCTTCTGGGGAAAACAAATGGAGAACACCACTCATGTTCAAAAAAACACACATAGCTAGTGCAATAATCATGGCTGTTTCATGTCAGTTTGCATATGCGCAGCAAGAAGATAATGCATCGGTAAATGCTGAGAAAGACGACATTGAAATTATTCAGGTTTCTGGTATTCGTGGTAGCTTAAATAAGGCACTGGCTGAAAAACGCTTTAGTACACAAATTGTCGACTCTATTATTGCAGAAGATATTGGCAAGTTCCCAGATAACAATGTAGTTGAAGCACTACAAAGGGTTACTGGTGTACAAACCACAGGCCGTGGTGCTGGTGAAGTGAGTACTGTGTCTATTCGTGGTCTAACGGATGTTCATACTACGGTCAATGGTCGAGATATTTTTACCGGTGCAGGGCGCGATGTTGCACTGCAAGATATTCCGGCGAGCTTACTATCTGGCGTAACAGTTTATAAAACGCGATCAGCAGATCAAGTCGAGCGAGGTATTGCGGGTTCAATCGACATTAAAACAAATCGCCCGTTTAACTTTGATGGCCAAAAAGTTGTTTTAGCTGCACGTGGTATTTACTCCGATCAACCAGATAAAGTTGACCCAAATATTAGTGCACTGCTAAGTAATCGTTGGGAAATTGACGGCGCTGGTGAGTTTGGTGCACTGTTTAATGTGTCGTACTCTGAAACCAATTATCGTGATGATACGATAACTGCAGGTGCAGCGTTTCCATTTTTTACTAATAATCCGCAAGCAATGTACTCTCCTTATTCACGTATTCCTGAATATGACTCGCAAGGAAACAAGGTTTGGCAGATTGGTCAAGAGAACGGTTTACCTAATACTCCAGGGTCTAAACTAAACGTTGAAGGTGAGCCGACAGAGTATTTAATAGCACGTGATGCTATCTTTGGTACGTCATTTACTGGTTTACGTAAACGTCCAGCAGCTTCTATCTCGTTGCAGTGGGCACCGGTTGATACTTTAGAAATAACCGCCGAAGGTTTTTACACCGGGTATGAAAACGAGTCACAAAATGCGATGTGGTTTTCAAACACGTTTGAAAACGGCAATGGCAATATTGAAACACCAACTATTTTCGATGGCACTAATGTAGTTAAAGAAAAACAAGCGATTAATGCAGGTGGTTTCCAAAGTGGTGATTTCTCATATGGTAAAACAGATAGTTACTTATATGCACTAGGTGCACAGTGGCAAGCTAGTGAATATTTAACAATTAACACTGAAGTTGTTTATCAAGAAAGTGAATTTGAAACTGATTTTTTTGCAATGCGCTTTGACCGTGTAGCCAAAGGGTTAAATGTTGATTTTAATGATAATGACGGAGTTCCTGGGATTGCATTTTGGGATGATCCTAACACCGCAGTAAATGAAGCTGATATGGCTGCAATACAAAATTGGAATGCGGGTACGGTGTATGATAACGGCGGTGGTAATCGCGGGGATTCTACGACATTTACTTTTGACGCTGAATATCTTTTTGGTGGTCGATTCATAGATAAAGTGAAATTTGGCGGTCGCTACGAAAAACGCACAGCTGAAGAGTTCACTCGAACAAATGAAGGTGGGATTGGTAATACTAGTGTTGAAAGTTTAATTCAACAATTGGCCGCAGCAGGAACTACTGGTGATGGATCCGGTATTGTATTCCATGTGGATGATTACTTCGATGGCAGGGCAGATACATTCAGTAACTTCGTTACCGCTGATGGTGGTTACATGCTTGATAACGCTGGTGCAGTACGCAACGTGTATGGTCTAGAAGCCGAAAATGTTTATAAAACCTTAGATATTGAAGAAAACTCGTATGCATTATATACAACCACTAATTTTTTCATAACTGAAAATATAAGTGGGGAATTTGGGGTGCGTTATGTCAAATATGAGCAGGATATGGACTTCACAGCAGAAACTGGAACAAATACTAATATTTTTGATTCAAGCTCTGCGAGCGCAGACGTCAGTAAATTACTGCCAAGCTTAGTTCTAAACTGGAATATAACCGATGATGTGATAGGTCGTTTTGCTTACACTAATACCTTACGTATGCCTAATTTTGCAGATTTAAATGCCTTGCAGTATTTTACGGATCCTCTTACAGAGGGAACTAAGAATGGGACGGGCACAGGAGGGAACCCGCAATTACAACCTGAAGAGTCGACAAATTATGATATCTCTTTAGAGTGGTATTTTGCCGATTCAAGTTCACTTTACGCAACTTATTTTTTACGAGAAATAGATAGCCGAATAGTCCCAGGGCGAAAAGTTGTGATGCGACCTGATAAGAATGGTGACATTATTCCTTACGCGCTTAGTGCCCCTGTTAATGCAAGTGAAGGCGAATTATCTGGTTTGGAACTTGGTTTAGTATATTTCCCGGATAACTTGCCTGAAATGCTAAATGGGCTTGGTCTGCAAGCAAGTTTTACCGCACTAGATTCATCTCAAAAACTACCTGAGTATAACAACGATGGAACCATTAGCGGTTATGTAGATTCAAGTATGGCTGGTGTATCTGATCAATCATATAGTGTGGTGGGTATTTATGAGCGAGATTCGTTCGATATGCGCTTATCGTATGTATGGCGTTCAGAGTTCTATACCGGTAACGAAGCGGCTATTTTTGCTAATCCATTGCAATTTTGGAACCGTTCAGAACAAAGTTTAGATTTCCAATTTAGCTATGATGTAACAGATGATTTTGTGGTGACTTTTGATGCTACAAATATACTCGACGATGTGTATCAAAGTTATTATGGTGAAGGCAACGAAAACATCTATAACTTTGGTAACGGTATATATTCACGCACTTTTGCAATTGGTGCCCGTTATTCTTTCTAAGTTTATATAATCTTTAAAGTACAAAACCTCGACTTTGGTCGGGGTTTTTACTTATCAACTCATTGAATTAATTTAACTTGTATTTATTCGCTCTGAGATAGTTGAGCTTCCAAAATTATGATTCGTCGAAAAGAGTTGCGATCCTATTAGTATGATAATACTATCAATGAAGTTATCATTAAATTTACAATAATAAGCAATACAATGGTCACCAGTGTGATAAAACAAAGAATAGGTGACCTTTATTATTTTAAATATGGCGTATTAAGGTACTACATATTTTAAAAATCAGGTAGTTGTATGGAAAATCAAAAGTTATCAGTGGTAGAAAAAGTCGGTTTTGGTGCCGGTGATATGGCAGTAAACGTTATGGTTGCTGCATTATTTTATTTTATGTCGTTTTTCTACACCGACATTTATGGCCTCGACCCTGTTGATATGGGTATTTTATTTTTAGTTGCACGTTTTGTTGATGCGTTTACTGACCCATTAATGGGCGTGATTACCGATAAAGTAAAAACTCGCTGGGGGCAGTTCCGCCATTGGTTCTTATTTTTATCTGTGCCATATGGTATTTCAATCGTCCTGCTATTTACCACTCCAGATTTTGATTACAATATGAAGTTGGTGTGGGCTTACCTTACTTATTTATTTGCCACCTTGATGTTTACCGGTGTAGCAATTCCTTATATTTCGTACATTGGCGTATTAACCGCAGATCCTAAAGAACGTTTATCAGCGAATGGTTATCGGATGTTTTTTGCCAAAATAGCCAATGTTATTATTGTATTTTCTGTACCTTTACTGGCATCAATGTGGGGCGGTGGCGATATCGCTCATGGTTATAAACTGGCAATGATTTTAGTGTCTACCTGTGGTGTAGCATTGTTTCTGTTTTGCTTTTTTACTACTCGTGAACGTATTACTCATGAACCACAAACCGAAAGCATACTGACCCAATTTAAAGTGCTGATTAAAAACGATCAATGGTTGCTGCTATGCGCCGCATGTGTGCTTGGTACTTTAGGTTATGCAATTCGTGGCAGTGTGGCTATGTACTACGCTAAGTACTATTTAGGTGCTCCTGATCTGGCGGGTACTTTTACCAGTGCCGGTATCGCAGCATCAATAGTATCTATGGTGGCAAGTACGTGGATCACCCAACGTTATTGTAAGTTAAAACTATTTAGATGGTCACAAATCGCAGTGTTGTTTATTTCGCTGATAATGTTTTTTGCAGTGCAACCTGGTGACATCTGGTTGGCCTTTGTGTTGTATATCATTTTATCTTTCGTGGTTGATTTGCATGCACCGGTGTTTTGGTCCGCGATTGCAGAAGCGGTTGACTATGGCGAAATTAAAGACGGTGTTAGGGCATCAGGTTTGTCATTTGGCGGGATTTCATTTTGCCAAAAAGCCGGTGGTGGTTTAGCGGGTCTTGCCGGTGGTTTACTGTTAGCTTTTTTTGATTACCAGCCAAATATTGAACAAAGTCAATTTACCATGACTGGATTAGCATTAATGCTGACCATTATTCCTGGTGTGTTTCATGCCATTTTGGGCTTTGTGCTATTTAAATACAAAATTACCGATAACTATTATACCGATATGGTTAAAAACCAGCGGTTACCAGAATAATTTTAGGAGCATTTATGTCAACTTTACCTAAACCTTTGATCCCACAACGTGCTGATCCATATATTCATAAGCACACAGATGGTTATTATTACTTTACCGCGTCAGTGCCTGCCTATGATGGCATTGAACTGCGCCGTGCAAAAACCCTAGAAGGGCTTGCAACTGCAACGCCAAAAATGGTCTGGATGAAGCCACAAACAGGTCCATATTCTGAGCTTATTTGGGCTCCTGAGATCCATTTTAATGATGGCGCTTGGTATGTTTATTTTGCCGCAGCACCGAGTCGTGAAATTAAGCACGATTTATTTCAGCATCGTATGTATGCAATTAGCTGTAAAGATGCGGATCCGATTGAGGGCGAGTGGCAGTTTTGCGGTCAAATTGAAACCCCATGGGATACTTTTTGTTTAGATGCCACGACTTTTTATCATAATGATGAGCTTTATTATTGCTGGGCACAAAAAGAACCGGGTGTAAAAGGTAACTCAAATCTGTACTTGGCAAAAATGTCATCACCAACAGAGATCACTGGCGAAATCACCCGTTTAACCATCCCTGAACTTGATTGGGAAATAATTGGTTTTTGGGTGAATGAAGGCCCTAACGTACTTAAACGTAACGGTAAAATATTCTTAACGTATTCAGCCAGTGCCACCGATGAAAACTATGCTATGGGCTTGCTATATGCGGACCTAGATAGTGATTTATTAGATATAAATAGCTGGACTAAAGTGCAAGAGCCAGTATTTCGTAGTAACGAGCCTAAGTCGATGTTTGGCCCCGGGCATAACAGTTTTACGCAAGATGAAAATGGTAACGACGTGCTGGTTTATCACTGTCGTCAATATACTGAAATTGAAGGTGATCCACTGTGGAACCCAGATCGTCATACCTTCACAAAATCACTAAATTGGGATGATAACGGTATGCCTGTTTTTGGTAAGCCTGGCGAACAATAAAAATAACAAAAGGACTCTGTGTATGTTTGTTTTAGCAGTAAAAAAATTACCACACGTTATTAGTTTTTCTCTTGCGGTAATGTTGTTATCGGCTTGCAGCGAACACCCTAATGCAGATGATAAAACTGTTAATACGCATCATACACAGCGCACACCACAACAACTTTTTGCACTTGAGCAAGTTAGCTTAAGTGCAAGCCCATTTTTACATGCCCAGCAAACTAACGTTCGTTATTTATTGGCATTGCACCCAGATCAATTATTAGCCCCTTACTTACGTGAAGCTGGTATCGAGCTCAAAGCGTCATCTTATGGTAATTGGGAAGACTCGGGGCTTGATGGTCACATTGGCGGTCATTATTTATCGGCGTTAAGCCTTGCGTGGGCTGCAACTGGCGATGAAGAACTAAAGCGCCGTTTAGATTACATGTTAAATGAGCTACAACGCGCACAACAGGTTAATGACGGTTATTTAGGAGGCATACCAAATGGTCAAGCGATGTGGCAACAAATCCATGATGGCAATATTAAAGCCGATTTATTTAGTTTAAATGATCGTTGGGTGCCGCTTTATAACATAGACAAAATTTTCCATGGCTTGCGTGATGCTTACTTGATTGCAGGCAGTGAACAAGCAAAAACCATGCTGTTTGATTTAGGCGAATGGTTTTTAAACTTAACCTCTAAGTTAAGCGAGCAGCAGATTCAACAGATGCTGTATTCAGAATATGGCGGTTTAAATGCGGTATTTGCCGATATGGCGACGATCAGTGGCGATAAGCGTTATCTCAAATTAGCGCAACAGTTTACTCAAAATAGCATTGTCGATCCGCTGTTAAAAAAACAAGATAAGCTAACTGGCTTACATGCTAATACCCAAATTCCAAAAATTATTGGTATGTTGAAGGTCGCTGAGGCCACTGATGATAAAGCGTGGCAACAAGGCGCAGATTATTTTTGGCAAACAGTGACTAAAGAGCGCTCAGTGGCCATTGGTGGTAACAGTGTGCGTGAGCATTTTCACGACAAAAAAGATTTTACCGCGATGGTTGAAGACGTTGAAGGCCCTGAAACCTGTAACACGTACAACATGATGAAACTCAGCAAGCTGCTGTTTCTGAAAACCGCGGACACTCGCTATTTAGAATACTACGAGCGCGCAACCTATAACCATATTTTATCGTCACAACATCCTGAGCACGGTGGGCTTGTGTACTTTACGCCAATGCGTCCTGGGCACTATCGTATGTATTCATCGGTACAAGATTCAATGTGGTGTTGTGTCGGTTCGGGTATCGAAAATCATAGTAAATACGGTGAGCTGATCTACAGTAAAAATGACGATAACTTATGGGTAAATCTATTTATTCCAAGTACGCTTGATTGGCAGCAACAGGACTTAAAAGTAACTCAACAAAGCCATTTTCCGGATGCTAATAATATAACCTTAGTGATTAACACATTAGATAAAAAACATAACTCATCAGCGCAGCTGCATATTCGTAAACCAAGTTGGGTTACTGATGAATTGCAGTTTAAGCTTAATGGCAAAGCAATAAATGCCACTGCAGAGCAGGGGTATTACGCAATAAAACATGACTGGCATGATGGCGATAAATTAACTTTTTCTTTAGCGCCAAAACTGTACACAGAGCAGTTGCCTGATGACCAAGATTACTATGCGGTATTGTATGGTCCTGTGGTAATGGCAACCAAAGTACAAGCGTTTAAAAATGAGCATTTAAACTTTGTTGCTGATAACAGTCGCATGGGTCATATTGCAGCAGGGCCTACCTGTCCACCCGAAGCACTGCCTATCATGCTCAGTGAACCCGAGCAGTTTATTGCTGATTTAAAGCGAGCCCCTAGCGCAGAACTTGCATTTACCACAGATAAAAATGTCGCCATTGATCAGCAGGGGATAGGGAGCACACAAACAACTCAGTTAATTCCGTTTTTTAGGCTTCATGATAGTCGCTATCAAGTTTACTGGCCGCAGCAAAGTGAAGCCGAATTTACTCAATTTGTTAAAGATTCAAAAGCGGCTGAACAAGCAAAAGAGCAATTACGATTATTGACCGTTGACCAAATTACACCGGGCGAGCAACAGCCTGAAGTTGAGCATGACTTTAAAGGTGAAAATACCCGTGCAGGTGTTAATAACGGCCATCATTGGCGTGATGCAACAGGTTGGTTTGAATATAAGCTAACTAACTCAGAGCAGCAGGCAGTTGCACTGCGTATCCGTTACTTTACTGCAGATGTTGGACGTAAGTTTACTATCACAATTAATGGTAAGGTGCTGGCAAAAGTTAGCTTACCTGCTAAGCAAACCGGTGCAGAATTTTACAGTATTGATTATCCATTAACTGATGAAATGAAAAAAGCTAGCTCATTAACACTGCGCTTTAGTGCAATAAAAGGATCGGTTGCTGGTGGTATTTACGGTATTCGTTTAATCAATAATAACTAGTAGGACGAGTATGAGTTTACAGCATTATGACGATGTGCATTCTAAAGTGAGTGTTCGGCGCTACCCGCTCGCAGAGCAATACATAACACAGCCTGGTGTGCATGTAACCGGCTCGGGTTTAATGTATCGAATTATTGAACTGGGAAGTGGCGAACCACCTTCATGGGATGCTACTGTTAAGGTGCAGCAACGCGTGATGACTGCAACAGGGCATGTGCTTTATGATACGCGGCAAATCGAGCAAGTGGCTGAGTATGAGATAGCAGAAGCAATTGAAGGTTTGCAAGAAGCACTCATGCTGATGCCTAAAGGCAGCCGTTATGAACTTTTGATTTTACCGCATCTAGCCTACGATATTTACAGTGTGGCACTGAATGAATCTTTAGCGACAAGCAGTGAGCAGCTTATTTTTATGGATATTAAACTCATTGATTTTAAAGAGTAATATTGGTGCTAGAGCAGTAATTCTTGTGTTAAGAATGCGATATATCAAAACAAAAAACCTGCAAAAAATGCAGGTTTTTAGTGGCTGTTCTTAAGTGTTACTTCTCAATCAGCTTAGTGGTGCGCTTGTTTAGATCTTTGCTATCAACTACTGGCCAGTTATCGTCCCAAGTCATCGGTAGAATACGTAATTTTTGTAAACCGTTATCAGCCGTTTCGTAAGCATGAAGTACTAAGTAATCTTTACCGTCAAAGGTATAAGCAGCATTATGACCAAGCGCTACCCAGTCTTTATTACCTTCGATCACCAGCGAACCACCGCCATTATTTAAGTCACGGCCTTCTTTATCAAGGTATGGGCCTTCTACGTTTTTACTGCGCCCTACACGGACATTGTAAGTGCTGTCTAAACCTTGGCAGCATTTATCAAACGACACAAATAGGTAGTAATAGCCATTCTTTTTAAAGATATATGGTGCTTCTACAGGTCCGTGTTCAGTGTTAGGGCGTGCTGAAATGCTATGCCATTCTTGTGGTTGTGCCAAACGTACCATATCATCGTCAAGTTTCACTAATTTAAGACCGCCCCAAAACGAACCAAAGCTCATCCATGGTGTACCATTGTCATCTTCAACAATCGCTGGATCTATGGCATTCCAGTTATCACGCTCAGGCACAGACTGTATAACTATACCGTGATCTATCCATTTATAATCTGGTGATTTAGGATCTAGAGTTTCGTTAACCGTTACACCGATCGCCGAGGTGTTTTTACCAAACGCAGACACAGAATAATAAAGGTAAAACTTGCCATCTTTTTGGTATACATCCGGCGCCCAAAGGTGGCCACCAAAGTCACTGGCAACTCGTTTTGCCCAGCTCGGCTCGTCTTTAAATACGCGCCCGGTAAGCTGCCAATTTTTCATGTCTTTGGATTCGTAATACGTGATCCCCATACCCGTGCTAAAGACGTAATAGGTATCGCCTTCTTTGGTCATTACAGGGTCGTGTACTTCAACTTGTTTAGCCATGGTATTACTTGCTAAACAAAGTAATGTGCTTGCACCGAGCAGTTTACATGTATGAGCGAACTTTTTTGCGTGTTTCATAGTTGCCTACCTTTTTATTTTAATCATTAAACTTATCAGCTACTATAATATATGTAATACAATATTAACAATGGAAATTAAACTATAAAAATAGGAAATACCATGGCCAAGAATCTGATTGCCACTGCAATTATAAGCGTACTTAGTATGTCATGCTTTTACAGTGTTGCAGAGGCAAATAATAGCCCAACATTAATGCCAATTGATAACCCGATTGTTTTGCAACGCGCAGATCCTTGGTTGGTCCGCGATGAAAAAACCGGTTGTTATACCTTTATTGGTACATCCCCTAAGTTTGACGAAATTGAATTACGTCAAGCTTGTAGACTTAATGACTTGAAACTAGCAGAGCCAAAAGTGATTTGGCATAAAAATGAAAAAGGCCCAATGAGTACCAATATTTGGGCACCAGAGCTACATAAAGTTGATGGCAGTTGGTATATTCATTTTGCAGCGGGTGATGTAGAAAAGCCGTTTAGTATTCGTATGTTTGTGCTTAAAAATGACAACAAAAATCCGATGAAGGGCCAATGGCAAGAAATGGGGCAATTAAAAACCCACCTTGATAGTTTTTCGTTGGATGCCACAACATTTAGCCACAACGGCAAACGCTATTTAGTTTGGGCACAACAAAACCAACCCGCAACGTACAACTCTGCATTGTGGATTGCACAAATGGACTCACCAACATCGATAAAAGAGCCAATAGTTAATATTTCAGAGCCAACACTTGATTGGGAAATTCAAGGCTATAAGGTGAATGAAGGTGCAGCAGTCATTAAGCATGGCAATAAAGTCATGTTAACTTATTCTGCCAGTGCCACCGATGATCGCTATGCAATGGGCTTGTTATGGGCCGATGCAGATGCTGATTTACTCGACCCCGCAAGCTGGCATAAAAAGCCACAGCCAATTTTTGCAAGTAACGAAAAAGTAGGGCGCTTTGGTCCAGGTCACAATAGTTTTGTAAAAGCAGAGGACGGTGTTACAGACTTATTAATTTACCACAGCCGTGATTATAAAGAGCTTAAAGGAACACCGTTAACAGATCCAAATCGCCATGCGCGAGCGCGTATAATAAAGTGGGATGACCAAGGATTTCCTATTCTTTCGCCAGAGTTTCCGGACTAATTATAGAGCTGATAATAAAAAAGGAGCCTGTGGCTCCTTTTTAATGAATTAGGGCTGATTACTCAACAATAATCCCTACAGCATCTAAATAATAGTCTGTTCAACTATTATATTGCCCTTGTAACCACATAATCACTTTATGTTGATCAGAGTTGACTATCATAGGGCGTAAATTTTCATTGTGCTTATCATGTGTTAACTGCTGCCACTGAATACTTTTAGTATCATCATCAAGCCCAATGTGTGCGCTAAATATTTGATGCGGCATTGATAAAGACTCACCTGTCGTAGGATTTACATTACTTGAAATAACCACGTGAGAAGGGTCGCTAGGATCCACAGTGATTAAGCCTGTATAGCTGGCTTCACGGTCATATAAACGGCTTCCTGCAAACGCAACTTCACGGTCATGCCATTTTTTGCCATCCCAAGATGCAATACGATAGCGCTGATCTTGATTATTTAAATAATAAGTATAAGCAACGTGTGGATAGCCTTTATCATCAAATGCTACTGAGCTGGTCCAAGCGCTTTTTTCAACACTTAAATCAACACCGCGGAAGGTTCCGCCGCCACCTTGAAATAATTTCTCTGCTTCGGAGGGTTTTAGCGGACCTTCCTTTTTCAGGTTTTTAATCAATGTGCCATCCACGTTATAGAAATTACCATCTCGAAACTCAGAATAATAAATGCTGTTACCAAAATCACGCGGATGAGCGTCAGTAAATGACAAACCTATGGTGTCTTTGCCATTCCCTGCATAGCGTGCATACGGTCTTTGTACGCCTGGGACTTCATTTTGAATGAGATGAACATGTTCATCGCTCCAGGTAGCACCATCGTCTTTTGATGTAACATACGTTGGATTCCAATCAATACCGCGATAAAGGTTATAAAGTGTTCCTTCATCGGATAAGTCATATAAGTTCATGTAGGTTACGTTGGCAGGACTTTGTATCGTTTTCTCTTCGCCCCAATTTAAAAAATTGTCAGAATTTGAAATACGGTAGTAATGTGCTTTTTCACTATTATGACGTGCGTAAACGGTTAATACACTGCCATCAGGACGCGCATAAAAAACCGGTGAGTTATGATCATCATGGTCAAATTCAGTTTTTAATGTGGTACGACCGAGTAGTTGCTTTTTATCAAGGTCGTAGACACCTACCGCAGCGTCACCCACACCATTGCCAGCAACGCTACCGATAATTAGTTTACCGTTTTGGATAATGGCGCGGGGATCTTGAAACCAACACCACCCTGCATTATGCATTAACGTTTGAATTGTATTGTGAGCGACGTGTTTTTTTGGTTTTTCATCTTCAAGTAGTTTATACACTTCACTACCGGCTGCTAAAAATGCTCCAACACCATACACTTCAGTGTAATCTGGAAATGAATCTCCAGGAGCTGCGCCTACAGGCTGTACGAAGGCGAGCATGCCTTCAGCGGTGACTGAATTTTGCAGCGCTTGCCATGCTTTCATTAACGCTGGACGGTAAGTGACTTTATCTAAGTAACCTTGGTTGATACCCCATGCAATACCATATGCATAAAACGACGTACCGCTGGTTTCTTTTATTGGGTAACCTTCGGTTCCACCTAATAATCCCATTGACCATGTGCCATCTTCACGTTGGATTTCAATTAAACGTGCCGCCATTTTTTTATACAAATTAATGTAAAAATCGCGCTTTTCCCAAGTAACTGGTAAGTCAGGTATCATCAAAGCTAATCCACCAAATACCCAGCCATTGCCACGAGCCCAAAAAACGTCTTCGCCATTTTTTTCGTGTTTATCAAAGAAACTAGAATCACGCCAAAATAGCTGATCTTTCTCACTCCACAATAGGTCATACGTGGCGTGGTACTCTTGATCCATAAAGTCTAAGTATTTTTCTTCACCGGTAATTTTAGCTAAACGTGCCCATACAGGCGGTGCCATAAATAATGCATCACACCAGCCCCAACGATCATGGGCATGAGTATTTTCGGCAAGCCAATCAAGTGTGCCGGTTTTTGGGTGAGCCAAAATCCAATCAAATTGCTTACGTGTTGGTTCAAGCATTTCTGGTTGGTGGAAGTCTTCGTATAAAGACAGATAAAATTGACCTACCGTTTGATCATCGGCGTGATAAGGGCGCTGGTGAAGTTTCCAGTCATTTCGCTGACCAATTTCCATTAAAAAGTTTGTATATTTATCATCATCAGCAATTTTACGCCATTCGTTCATACCCGCGTAAAGGGCACCATGATGCCACTCTAAATCATGATATTGCTCGCGATTCATCCACTGTGGTGGTTTGCGTGGCAGCGCGCGGTATTTACCTTCTTCGTCAAAATGTGCAATTTGCCAGTCTGCTACTTTTTTCGTTAATGACTTTACAGATTCTGCGGTTACTTGTTTGTTTTTATCTTTGGCTAAATAGTTACTCGCATAATCTTGCCATTGTTTGAAGGTTGTTATATCACCCGCTTTTGACCAAGCAAAACCAGCATAATAGGTAATTTCACCCGCTTTATTCGTTTGCGCAACAAGCAGTGCATGCGAACGATCTTTCTTATCACTTTGTTGTAAAATATAGTGAGTGTGGGTAAATTTAGGTAATAGTACAGATGTACCCACTTGGCTACCGTCAATGGTTTCCCACGTTGTTATTGCATCACCTTCAGAGTTTACATGTGCTTGTGCTTTACCATCATGGGTAGTGACACCCACAGCAACTTTAAGTTGAATGGGTTGACCATTGTGCGTAAATTGGCTGTGTACTTTATAAAATTGGCTACCTTTTTCAAGTGTGTAGCGTTTTTTCTCGGTGATGTCTTTATCGTTATACTGGTAAGTGAGCTCAAAAACGACTTTATCAGCGGTTTTTTCTATTATTGAATAATCAGTATACACATTGGGCTGTATCAGTCTGTCGCTTTTATCGGCATTTTCATCCCATAGGGCCATTGAGCCACAGCCTAATGAATTACCAACATGATAAGGGTCGTAACCTTCACCATGATCTTCATGATAAGAGATACCTTCTCGTTCTCCTTTATACCATTTATTAATAATTGGGTAATCAACCCGTTTAAGCCAGCAGTAAGTACCGTTGTTTTCAGCAGAGTCTGTTAAAGCAGGCCCATAAACGCGAAAGGCAACCTTATCATTTTCAAACGCAAAGTCGTCCATACGCTCAGGAACAAAGCGTGCTTCTACACTTTTTTGGGGAATTATTGAGGAGCAGCTACTGAGTAATACTAGAGAACTTATAGATGCAATTTTAAGCAGAGTGTTCATCATCACCACTTTATGATTGTTCATTAATTGGCACTGAGGCTAACAACACGAGAGGAAGCTAGGTAGCCTGATTAATGAGTGTCTTTATCTGTGTGCAAAAAAGGGAGTGATAACACTCCCTATAAACGTGGGAACAACTAATTAAGTTTTACCAGAAGCGGTAGTAAATAAACGCAGTGATACCGATGATCCCCGCAGTATGAATGTAATCCCACTTATCTAATCCGGCAGCCACTTCTTTTAAAGTATCTTTGCCGATACTTGAGAAGGTTAAGCCTTTAAGCTGCTCTTCACTGGCGGGTTTAGTGAAAAAACTCACCACAATCATTATCACTACCACCACTACAAACAGTAAAATACAGTAGTAAAGCCAATTCATGTCGGTGATCCACGCAAGCGGTGTACCGCTGATAGCATCTTTGAAAGGCAATAGTACTAATCTGATCATACCTAACACAAACCCAGACACTAAACCGATAAAACCAGCATCAGGAGTAAAACGTTTACTGCATATACCTAGCAAGAACACGGCGGCAATACCTGGAGCTATTAACGATTGAACGCTTTGTAAATACTCATAAAGTACATCAGCAATTAAGCTCATAATAGGGATCCACAGTAAGCCTAAAATAACAATTGCAACGGTTGCTAAGCGGCCAACTTTTAGCAGATGCTTTTCGCTCGATTCGGGTTTGAATTTTTTATAGAAATCGATAGTAAATAACGTCGCTGATGAGTTAAATAACGACGCTAACGAGCTCATTAATGCTGCAACGAGGCCACCAATTACGATGCCTTTGACGCCGGATGGGAGTAACTCGGCAACCAATGTAGGAAACGCTTGGTCCGCACTGTCATAACTAATAATGCCTTTAACTTTTAGTGCATAGGCAATCATGCCCGGTACTAAAAAGATAAAAATAGGCAATAGCTTTAAGTAACCTGCAAACATAGTACCGCGACGAGCTTCTTTAATGCCTTTCGCCGACAGTACCCGTTGTACAATATATTGGTCTGTACACCAGTACCAAAAACCAATGATAAATGAACCAAATACGATCCCCGGCCACGGAAACTCGGTATCTGAGGCACTGCGAATTAAATGCATGTTCATATCGTTTATGCGTTCAACTTCAGACCACCCGCCGACTTTATCCAAACCGACAACTAAGATCACCACAGAGCCAATAATAAGTACTGGCGTTTGTAAAACAGAGGTCCACATGATGGCTTTCATACCCCCGAGTACAGTATAGATACCGGTGATCACTACTAAAGCAATGGCTGAGATCCAGAAGAAATCAATGCCCCAAATGCTTTCAATTCCTAAAATAGTTTTAAACGCGATGCCGCCAGCATAAACAGTCACCGCAACTTTAGTCAGTACATAACTGATCAAGGAAATAACCGATAAAAAAGTGCGTGATTTTGAATTATAGCGGCGCTCTAAAAACTCCGGCATGGTATATACTTTACTGCTCCAGTAAAAAGGCACAAACACCCAACCAAGTAATAAAATAATCCACGATTGCATTTCCCAGTGGGCTAATGCCATTCCCGATTGTGCACCTGCACCAGATAAACCAACGAGGTGTTCTGAGCCAATATTCGAGGCAAAAATTGACGCACCAATAACTAACCAACTCGCATTACGCCCAGCTAAAAAATAATCTGTAGTATCTTCTTCTTTTTGTCTCATCGAGACGACGACAACGGCTAATAACAAGACAAAAAATCCCGCTAACACTAGCCAGTCGAGTGTACTTAATTCGATCATCTTTAATTCCATCTAAGCCCGGAGATCAATCCGGATTATTTGTGTGTATAAAAATATTATAATACAAATGAGATGAATGAAAGAGATTTGTTAAAAATTAGTAATGCTTTAAATTTTTATGTTTTCAGCAATTACACAGTTCAAACAGCGGAAAAAAGTATTTACAGTAGCATTGTCAAAGATTTGCCTGATGACGCGGTAAGGTTATAGTAGTATCATAGAATAAGTATTTTTAAAGGAACTGTTTATGGCACGCATTGAAAATTTAAATTTGTCGCAACAGGTAACCAATGAGTTAGGTAAAGCCATTATTAATGGTCATTACACTGCTGAAACGGGTTTACCTACTGAAGCAAAATTATGTGAAGAGTATGGCATTAGTCGTACTGCTATTCGTGAAGCAGTAAAAATGCTTGCTGCAAAAGGGCTTATTTCATCGCGCCCGCGCCAAGGCATTCGGGTTGAACCAGCAAACACATGGAATTTATACGACACCAGCGTATTAAAATGGTTGCTTGATAGTAGCCCGACCTTGTATGTGTTAAAAGAATTTTTACAAGTACGCTTAGCTATTGAACCACAAGCAGCGGCACTTGCAGCAAGACGTGCTGATAAAGGCGCAATTGCAGAGATTGCGATTGCAGTTGAAAAAATGCAAGCGGCGGCTGATGCCTCCGATGGCGAAATCCATGAAAGTGATTTAGCTTTTCATACAGCAATTTTGTTTGCCAGCGGTAATCGTTTTTTCTTTCAATTGCGTGATTTTATTTGTACTGCTCTTAACGTTAGTATTCAGCATACAACACCCGCGAAAGGTAATAAAAAAGCCATTGCGGATGAACACTTTAAAGTGTATCAAGCAATTTTAAATGGTGAGCCTGAGCGCGCTAAAAACATGATGACGTATATGATTGACGAAGCTATGTCATTTATTGAAAAAGAAATAGCTGAAAAAGAGTCACAAAACGAATCGAAATAACCATGTTTTGTTAATGAATTATCTTAATACTTAAGGAAATCATGCCAGTCTCAACATCACACACAACAAGTTATCCAAGTCTCGCTGGTAAAAGTGTTTTTATTACCGGCGGTGCAACAGGGATCGGTGAAGTCATGGTAAAGCGCTTTTGTCAGCAGCATGCAAAAGTAACTTTTATTGATATTGCCAAACAGCAAGGTGAGCAATTGTGTAGCCAGTTAGCTGGCCAGTATCGCTTTGATCCGCAGTATATTTACTGTGATCTTCGTGACATTGAACAATTAAAAGCCGCTATTGAAACAACGGGCAAAACACAAGGTGAGATCAGCGTATTGATCAATAATGCGGCTGACGATACTCGCCACGTTGCCGATACCATGAGTGTTGAATACTGGGATGATAAGTTAGCCGTTAATTTACGGCCTTGTTTTTTTTCGGCGCAAGCTGTTGCCCCGCAAATGCAGCGAATTGGTGGTGGTAGTATTATTAATATGGGTTCAGTGAGTTGGCGTATTAAGCAAACTGGCATGCCTGCTTACACCACGGCAAAAGCCGGGATCGAAGGACTAACCCGTTCATTAGCTGCGACTTATGGTAAAGATAATATTCGTATTAACACCTTAGTACCTGGCTGGGTGATGACCGAGCGACAAATAACGCATTGGTTAACTCCAGATATGATTGAAGATGTTAGACATAATCAATGTATAAATGAAACATTACAGGCCGATGATATTGTCAATGCCGCATTATTTTTAGCCGCAGACGACAGTAAAATGATGACCGCACAATCACTTGTTGTTGATGCTGGTTGGACTTAAAATTCAATAAAAAATTTACCTAACGCCAATGATATTATAATATTAGGATATTCTTGTCTGTAAATTAGTCAAACCTAGTTAAATAAGGTAGTAACGCGTTGCCCGATATCGTATTAGTTTATTTTATATTAATAATAGGCGCATGCTTGCAATGCGTGATTGGGTTTGGTCTTGGCTTATTGTGCGCACCTATTTTATACTGGCTTATGCCAGAGTTAGTGCCAGGGCCAATGATTTTAAATGCTTTATTACTCACCTCAATTCTTGCCATAAAGCACCGTGGCGCAATAGATCTAAAGCAAACCGGCTATTCAATTTTTGGTGGCGCCGTAGGAGTGTTAATTGCTGCAGCGGTAATGTTGCATGTTGATCCCCATCAGTATCGTATTTTACTCGGTTGTTGTTTACTAATTGCAGTTGCGTTATCACTTACAGGTTGGTCGCCTAAGCTTACCTTTATCTCTAATGTACTGGCATCACTAGCATCCGGTTTTATTGGTACCACCACATCCGCAGGCGGCGCTCCGATGGGACTACTTTATCAAGCGCAAAATAAAGATAAAATCAAAGCTAACTTAAGTATTTTCTTCGTGTTTATTAATTTATTTGGGATCACTGCGCTGCTGCTTACGGGCACCGCTGACTCTAATGACTTACTGCTATTTATTGAATGCTTACCCGCCATTTTAATTGGTTGGGGGCTTTCATACTTGTTAAATAATACAATTAATGAACAAGCCACGCGTATTTTAATTATTATTGTGGCGACTTTTTCAGGGCTGGCACTGATTTTCTTTCAACGTTAAAATAGCGCAATAAACTCACATGCTGTTTTAAGGTAAATAATGGCGATTAACTCGATTAAAATGATCATTCCTTGCCAATGTTTACTTGGCGAAGGGCCATATTACAGCGCATCGCTAAAGTGTTTATTTTGGGTCGATATTTTAGACAAACTACTTTACCGTTTTGATTGCCAGCAACAAACAGTGTGCCGTTACCCGATGGAGCAGGCTATTTGTTGGATCATGGAAACCACCGAACAGCGTTTAATCGCAGGTTTTGAGCGCGGCATTTATTACCTTGATAACAACACATTCCAACCTAGTGAGCTGTATCCACTGGCTACTCTTGCAGTAAATAATCGTTTAAATGATGCCAAAACCGACCGCAACGGGCATGTGTTTTTTGGTACGATGGATAAACATGAACAACACAATACTGGGGCGTTGTATCGCTTTGGTCAGCAACAAACGCCAACCATTGTTGATAGCAATTATGTGATCAGTAATGGCCCTGCAATAAGTAAAAACGGCCGTATTTTATATTCAACAGAATCATCCACCCGCACTATTTATCAATTTGATTTAAATGAGCAAGGTGAGCTTAGCAATAAGCGAGTATTTGTAAAATTTGACGAGACAATGGGCTTTCCCGATGGCATGACAGTCGATAACGACAATCACTTGTGGGTCGCGTCTTGGAATGGCCACGGCCTTTATCGTTTTTGTGAAAATGGCACTATCGTGCATTTTTATCGACTTCCCGCACCTAGGATCACCAGCCTCACTTTTTTTGGCGATGACCTAACAACCATCGCCGTTACCTCCGCCCGTACTGGCCTAGAACCTGAGATACTAAAACAATACCCCTACAGCGGCGCCGTATTTATTTTACAAGCCGATATACAAGGAATAGCAGAAACGCCTGCCCAGCTGTGTTCATAATCAGCCAAGAGGTCTTTTTCAGTGCAATGATAAAATGTTAGTATTCCCACATATATATTTGCATAAATGAGTTGCTATGAAGACAAACACTACTTTTTTACAAAATGTAAAACAACAAACCACAGCAAAACCAAGCTCAGAGTTAGAGCGTCTGTGGCAACGCATAGAAAAGCACACTAAACGTAACGCTAATTTTGATACTAAAAAGCAAGGTTTATTTATTCAGTTTAAAGAGCAAGTAGAACCGCACGAACAGCATCAAGCACAAATGATTGCACAGCAGATTTGTCATTTGAGCCAATTTATTCCACGCAAAAGCTTAACCGATGAGCAGCGAAATGAGCTTGTGGATTGGATAAATGCAGATTTAGATTACTTAGCAAGCCATCCGTTTACTGGTCACTTAGATATGGAAACAATATCACACACTTTTAAATTTCATTTAGGTAAGCACAATCAAGAAGCGGTAAACGACATCCCATCGTCAGAGCTTAATGTTTTCAGAACCATGCTGCAGCAAGATTTTCCTGGTTTAGAGTTAACAGATGAACAATTAAAGGAAATTACGCTTGATCCTCAACTGCTCTATAAACACCTAGACGAACAAGGTTTTGGTGATACCCAAGAGCCTGACTCAGAAAGCACAGATGATCCCTTTAATGCCGGCGATGCGCAAAGCGATGATGATGAAGATTGGGATGATTTTTTTGACCAATTTGAGCGGTTTGATCGTGATGAAATTAAACAACAAAGAACCGATGCAAAATTAGAAAAGCTATTTAAAAGCTCACAGCTTAACAAAATGTACAAACGCTTAGCGTCAAAATTACACCCCGATAAAGAGCCAGACCCAACTAAAAAAGCCCAAAAGCACGCGCTAATGCAACAACTAAGCGAAGCACGTAAAGCAAAAGATGGCTTTACCTTATTACAGCTTTATATTACGCATTTTGACGATGATGTGGACTTTGATGAAGAAACCAAAGCAAACCTAGTACCATTACTGCAAAATAAAATAGCCGAGCTAAATGCGCTTCATCGCAGGCAAAAAGAAGGCAACGATGAACATACACTCGTATGGCGTAAATTTAACGGCCGTAGTAAAGCACAGATCAAAGAAAATTTTGCAGATCATATAGCAGCTTTAAATAATGAATGCGATGAAATTACTGAACGCTTAAGCTATTGCACAACAGTAAAAGTACTCAAAGAAGAACTAAACGATCGGATTTTAGATAAACGCCATATGCCCATGTCATTAGAGGCTGCGTTCGAAAGTATGTTTAACCTTTGATCTAAAACAAGTCATTCAAGCAGAAAAGGAATTCAGCTTGTAATCAATGGTTTTTCTGATAACTTGGAATAACAATAAAAAATAATAGTGCAGGGAACGCATGGTTGAAACAACCGATCAAAATAGCCAGCCACTTAACTACAATATCCAACAACGGTTTCATTTTATAGAGCTCATTATTCAATGGGAAGGACGCCTGACAACCAATCATTTACAGCAACATTTTGGTATAAGCCGCTCTAATGCATCCCAGCTAATTCAAGATTATTTAGCGCTCAACCCACACAGTTTAATTTACAACAACTCGCTAAAAGGGTATCAAACAAGCGTAAGATTAACTCATAAAGGAATCGATAATGGAACAGTTCTCACCATCGGATATGAAAACCATATTGCACTCCAAACGAGCCAATATGTATTACCTCGAATATTGTCGTATTTTGGTGAAAGATGGCCGAGTGGAATATGTTACTGATGAAGGGAAGCAATCTCTTTATTGGAATATCCCGATTGCCAACACAACTTGTCTTCTTCTAGGAAATGGTACATCGATTACTCAAGCCGCTGTCCGAGAGTTAGCAAAATCCGGTGTACTGATCGGTTTTTGTGGTGGCGGTGGAGCACCTCTGTTTTCCAGCAATGAAGTCGATTTTGATGTGTCTTTTTTTAGCCCGCAAAGTGAATATCGCCCTGTTGAATATCTTCAATCTTGGGTGTCGTTTTGGTTTGATGAAGAGAAACGCCTAGCAGCCGCCAAGCAAATTCAAACCCTTCGGATTGAATACACGAGACAACAGTGGGCGAACAATTCAGCCCTAAAAGACGCTGGTATTGTAATTAGCATAGCAGACCTGAATAAAGCCTTGGATGGCTTTGAACAAGCGGTTGCGAAAGTATCCCATACTCAAGAGCTCATGCTAGCCGAAGCAAGGCTAACCAAAACCCTCTATAAAATTATTTGTGCTGTCACAGGCTATAACGACTTCAAGCGTGTGAAGCAGGGTGCTGGTGTGGATCTTGCCAATCGCTTTTTAGATCATGGTAACTACCTTGCCTATGGCTTAGGCGCTACCGCCACTTGGGTATTAGGTTTACCTCACGGGTTATCAGTGCTTCACGGTAAAACCCGTCGTGGTGGCTTAGTGTTTGATGCCGCAGATTTAGTAAAAGACGGCATCATTCTCCCACAAGCGTTTATTAGCGCCATGAATGGCGACAGCGAACAAGAATTTCGCCAAGCTTGTATCACTAACATTCGTCGGTGTGAATCCCTCGATTATATGATCGACAGTCTCAAGCAAATCAGTGAAATGCTTGGGGAAAAGCAATGAACATCCTTCTCGTCTCCCAATGCTCTAAAAAAGCCTTAAAAGAAACTCGCCGCGTCATTGATCAGTTTGCAGAGCGAACAGGTGATCGAACATGGCAAACCGCAATAACGGAACAAGGCCTAACAACGTTACGTAAATTACTCAAAAAAACGGCACGTCGAAATACGTCTGTGGCGTGCCATTGGATTCGTGGTCGTAACAGAACAGAATTGAAATGGTTGGTGGGCAACCCTCGTCGTTTTAATGAATGGGGAAGTGTGCCAACTAATGTCACAGGGCGAGATATTTTGCGTTCTGGCGATGAAAACACATGGCAAACAGCGGAAGACATCCGAGTGCTGGCTGGTATCGCAGCGTTGTTTCATGATTTTGGTAAAGCTAATAAAGCCTTTCAAGACAAGCTCAACCCTAAAAAGAAAACGCAAAGCTACGAACCGTATCGCCATGAATGGGTATCTGTACGATTATTTGAAGCTTTCGTGCTGCACGCGATTGAAGGTGTGGAGAAAAGTAAGCAAGACGCAACATGGTTAACCTTGTTAGGTAACTTGCCGGACGACATTGAAAGCAAAGTGATGGCGAACATTAAAAAAGACGGAATCGATACAAAAATCTATTCGCCATTATGTTTGCTTCCACCTGTTGCCAAAGCCGTAGCTTGGCTGATTCTATCCCACCATAAATTGCCAGAGCCTTTAGATAACAATACCGATTATGTAAAGTATCCAGAGTTATTAATGGATGATTATATCGATGCAGGCTGGAACTCCCCGCAATGCAGCAATAAAGATTGGAAGCCTACTGAAATAGAAGCGGTTTGGAATTTTTCAAAAGGCTCGCCATTTTGCAGTAAGGTTTGGCGTGAGCGTGTTAGTCGCATCGCATCGCAAGGTGTCAAGCGTACGCAGTTACTTATGCAAGATTGGCTGAACCAACCATTTTCATTGCATCTCGCCCGACTTAGCTTGATGTTGGGCGATCACTATTATTCCTCACAAAAGTCCATTGGCCCTAAGAATTCATGGCATGACAACAAAGGTTACAAAGGTGTTTATGCCAACACATGGCGCGAGCGAGGCAGTCGTGACAATGGAAACTACAATCAAACCTTAGATGAACACCTGATTGGTGTCTACCGTCATAGTCATCAGATCGTACGGTCTTTGTCCTCGTTAAAAGAATCCTTACCTGTCATCACTCGACATCCCGAATTGAAAAAGCGCACGCTAGACAGTCGTTTCGCTTGGCAAAATAAAGCCTACGAATTAGCGGTCAGTGTTAGAGATAAAGCAAAACAGCATGGTTTTTTTGGGGTGAATGTCGCGTCCACTGGCAAAGGCAAAACCTTTGCCAACGCGCGTATTATGTATGGCCTTGCGGATGATAGAAAAGGGTGCCGATTCAGTGTGGCGCTTGGGTTACGTACATTGACCCTACAAACCGGTGATGCCTTTAAAGAGTTATTACGACTCGACGACGAAGATTTAGCGGTTCTCATTGGCTCCAAAGCCGTGAAAGATTTGCATGAGCAAGCGAAAACCAAGCGGGTGCTAGAAGAAGAAAGCCAACAGGAAGCCTTGTTAGGGTCAGAATCTGCCAATGATTTTAGCGATCAAGACAGCTACGTCAGCTACGAAGGTATGTTAGGCGACGGGCCGTTATCGCGTTGGTTAGAAAACTCGCCCAAAAATAACAAGTTGGTGAATGCGCCCGTGTTGGTAAGTACCATCGATCACCTAATGCCATCGACCGAAGGCAGCCGAGGCGGCAAACAAATAGCGCCCATGCTGCGCTTGCTAACCTCTGATTTAGTGTTGGATGAACCCGATGACTTTGGTTTGGAAGATTTACCTGCTTTGTGCCGATTGGTGAATTGGGCAGGCATGTTAGGATCGAATGTATTGCTTTCATCAGCGACATTACCGCCCGATTTGATCAATGCGTTATTCGCCGCGTATCTTGCTGGCCGCAAACATTACGAAGCCGCTGTCAGTGTGAATCCCAGCCAAACGCCTAATGTGGTCTGTGCTTGGTTTGATGAATTTCGCAGTGATTCCATTCAAGCCAGTGAATGTTCTGCCTTTTCTGAACAGCATCAACAGCTCATGGCAAAGCGTGCTGAAAAATTGCTTGCGCAATCTATTAAGCGGCGTGTCGAATTAATCGAATGTAATAGCGATGGCGACGAGCCTAGTGCTATTCAAACCGTGTCGAACCGTATTCATCAAAGCATTCTGGCACTTCATCATGCTCACAATCACTCGCACCCAAGTTTGTCTGCCAAAGCCAGTTTTGGCCTAGTGCGAATGGCCAACATCAACCCCTTGGTGGCCGTTGCAAAAAGTTTGATAAATACACCAAGTCCAAAAGGGGTTCAGATCCATTATTGTGTTTACCATAGTCAATTTCTTTTATTGCAGCGCTCCGCCATTGAACACATGCTTGATAGCGTATTAAACCGAAAAGATCCAAACACCATTTGGGCGCAGCCTAGCGTAAGTGCTGCGCTGAAAGCTCACCCAAATGATCAGCATATTTTTGTTGTGCTTGGTAGTCCAGTAACTGAAGTGGGCAGGGATCATTCCTACGATTGGGCCGTAGTGGAGCCTTCGTCAATTCGTTCCCTGATCCAACTAGCAGGACGAGTATTGCGACATTCAGACACTACAGTGGAAACGGCTAATATTCACTTGCTTAATCAAAATGTTCGCGCAATGAAAAATGAAAAAGCCGCCTACACAAGGCCAGGTTTTGAAAGCGCAGCGCTCTTGTTAGAGAGTCATAAACTACAAGATGTATTAGCGGCTAATGAATATCAAACTATCAATGCCTTACCACGGATCCAAAAGCGTGACGAGCTAATGCCAAATAAGCGCTTTGTGGATTTAGAGCATGCGGCGCTGCATTCTCAGCTGTGGGGAAAAGATAAAGAGAACGGCGAAGCCTTTGCTAGCTTATGGTGGGACAAGCCCTGCCATTGGACTAATCATCTACAGCGCAAATTGCCATTTCGTCGCCATACGCCAGATGAATCCTATTGCTTTTATTTAGAAGAAGAATACGACGAACCCACTATGCACCGCTGGCACGACAGCGGTGAATTAAAAGCCGACGACAAACAAAGCTTTCAGCGTGACCAAGCGCATACATTCGCCATTGGCGTTCATAACTGGATAAAAGACTTTGATTATCAAAGTGCATTAATTGCTTTAGCGGATGAACTCAATAAAGAACTTAGCGAGGCATCGATGCAATTTGGCGCGATTCGGTTACGAAAGAGTGGCGAGAATGACGTGTGGCAACAGAGTAGTGTATTGGGATTCTACAAACCTTCTTATTAGAAGGTTTGTAGAGCCGCTTATTCAGCGGTGTAGCTATAATTTACAAGAAAAGCCTTGTCTTTAATTTCTGAGCTGCTTTTCAGCAGTGTCAGAGATTGTAAGCTAAATATTTTAAAAAGTGAAAATTAAATTAATAAAAGCCTTGTTTTTAAGGTTGATTATTTTTGTCTTTGTACATATATTATCCAATATTATGTTGGGTAATATATGTTTGATTTTGAGAGCGAAGAAGTCAGTAAAGAAGAAAACGACGGTAAAACGGGCAATAAGAAAATCAAGCGAAAGAAAAGAAAGGTCTTCCGTTTTAGTATTCAGGAAGATGTAACAGGAATGGTTATTTACTCAGCGTTTGTTGTACTGGGTGGAACGGTACTCGATTGGTTTGATCAGGTAAGTAACGTGTTTATTTAGATAATTTCTATAGTGAATAGCAGGAGGCGAGGTGGCAGATTTATCTGAAAAGATCCGCGATTACATCGACAGTCGCAAACGGGATCGGTTAGACAAGTTCGATAAAGACACGCAAAAAGGCGTGCAAGCGGCAGCGGCTGAAAATGTCGCTGCTTACGAAATGGAACGAGCGGCCTTGAGAGTGAGTGAAGAGGATCGCTTTAAGCCAGTAAATTGGCTCAGTGATGCCGCCAATCGAGCGAAGCAATTACAGCTAGTCACTCATGCGCTGAAATTCACGCATTCCGATGCCAAAGGCACAAGTCTGTTCGCACAGAGAAAGTCCTTATCTGAGTTGCCATTCATTTCTACATCAGCGATAGAAAGTCCAAAAATTGATGTAGTAGGCAATGCGGCTGCATTGGATGTGGGAAAACTACTTTTACTTGAACAGGACGATGGTAAATTGCTGGTGAACTTTATCCAGCAAGAGGATATGTCGCCTTTTGAGTCGTTCGCACAATCCAAAGAGCAATTGGCTGACTGGCTAGCGGGCTTTAAGTTGGCCGTGACGGCTAAAGATCCAAGCTCTCATAAATTGGGTAAGCAGCTCTATTGGCCGATTGACGGTGATTATCATCTACTTCTACCACTTTATGCTACCTCGCTTTCCCAAGAGATTTTTGAACGTGTACAACATGCGCGTTTCTCAGAAGAACAAAAAGAAGCGCGGGCAGCACGTCGAAACGAAAAAGAGTCTGACCTTGCCACGATTGAGTTTCAAAATATCGCTGTGCAAGCGTTTGGCGGGACGAAACCGCAAAACATCAGTCAACTTAACTCTGGCCGTGGTGGCCGCTCTTTCTTATTAAGCAGTGCTCCGCCAACATGGCAAAGCCAAGAAAAGCCACCGTTAAAAGTAAAATCTATTTTCCGTGGGCCGTTCTCTCGCAAGGTGTATGGGCATCTTATTGGTTTGAGAAAGTTCTTAGTTGCCAACTTATATAAACGCAGTGTTTGGGAAATACGCGAAGAACGAGCGCGCCGTATTGACAACATTGTCGATCAGCTGGTGGCTTATGGGGCAAGTGTTCGGTCTTTTCCTGCGGGTTGGTCTTCCCATCCAGATTGTCATTTGCCGCTGCATCAAAAGCTTTGGTTAGACCCAAACCGACGAGCATTTGATAAAGAATTTGAAGACGAATTTGATAAAAAAGAGTGGCAAGGTTTAGTTGCCGCCGACTTCTCTCGCTTTTTAAATGGCGAACTAGAGAAAAACGCCGATATTGCCACAGGCGATGTTGAGTTTGTGCAGTGGAAAGTGCTCACCGCGCAAGAACTCAGGCTAGTGCAAGACGACGTAAAGGGAGCCTTCTAATGGATAAACTACTCGTAATAAGACATCTCAATGTCGAAGGCGCGAATGCCATTGCTGGTTTAACGTGGGGCTTCCCTGCCATGACCAGCTTTTTGGGGTTAACCCACGCCTTGCAAAGAAAAGTCCAAGCCCGTGTTTCTGATAGATTAACACTGACAAGCTGTGCAGTGATTTGCCATTCCAGCCAAGTGCAGTCTCATAGTAACAACATGAGTCGAGAAAATTATTTTGCCCTAACACGTAATCCTCTTACCAAAGATGGAAGTACCGCCCCCTTTAACGAAGAAGGCAAAATGCGTATGGAAGTGACGCTCCTGATTACACTATCTGGCCCGACGCCACCATCGGTTGAGGACGAGCTTGCTGAATGTATCGAAGACACTTTGGCGGCATCAAGAGTTGCTGGTGGCACAGTGCAGAGTATCGGCAGTGTTGAACTCATTAAAGATATTGGCGCAATAAATCGGGAGCCAGCTACGCGAAAATCCTTCTTACGCAAGTTGCTTCCAGGGTTTGCTTTAGTCAGTCGTGACGATGTACTGAAAGACCATATAGAACAAACGCAACAAGCGCCGTTAGAAGCATTTTTAGATTTTAGCACCCGCAAAATGTCTTCTAAACCAAAAGGTGACAAAGCCGAATGGACGGTGGATAGACTGGATTACACCGGATGGCTCAAGCCAATCGTGGTCGGCTATCAAGGAATATCCGATTTGTACGAAGCAGGGCAAGTCGCAAACGTGCGAGATCGTTCTTGTCCGGTGCAATTTGTCGAATCGATTTACTCTCTGGGCCAATGGATCAGCCCACATCGAATAGACGATTTGAAGCACCTTTTTTGGCATCAAGAATATCAAGCAGACAACGCGCTTTACCTTTGTAAAAACGATTACCAACCAGAAACCCCGATTTTGTTAAACAACGAAACAAACCAAACCATTGAGGAGAAATAGCATGGCAGCATTAAAAACAGCATCAGTATTGGCATTCGAACGTAAACTGGCAAATTCAGATGGTTTGTTGTTCGCAGGGAATTGGATTAAGCCAGACGGTGAATGGAAACCGATAGCACTACAAGAAAAATCGGTACGAGGCACGATCTCCAATCGACAAAAAAATGCCATTTTGAAAGACCCAGCAAAGTTAGACCAAGAAGTAAATAAGGCTAACTTACAAACAGTCGATACGGCTGCTTTACCGTTTGATTGCGACACAGTAAAAGTTGTATTTAGTTTACGAGTATTGGGCGATCTAGCAACGCCTTCTGCGTGTAACAGCCCAGACTATCAAGAGGTATTGAGTAGCACTATTCAGTCTTACATTGCAGAACAGTCTTTTTCCGTGTTGGCGCATCGTTATGCTTCCAATATTGCTAATGGCCGCTTTCTATGGCGTAACCGTGTTGGTGCAGAAGACATCTCAATTCGTGTGACGCAAAAGAACAAAGCAGGAAACACCAAGTGGACTTTCAACGGATATGACCTAGCGCTGCGCGATTTTGATTATCAAAGTGATGACTTAAAAGCCTTCGCTGACCAAATTCAAAAAGGCCTGACCAGCGATACCTTTACCTATTTCCAAATTGAAGCCTTTGTAAAACTGGGTGAAGGGCAAGAAGTCTTTCCGTCACAAGAATTGGTATTAGATCCTGAAAAAGATAATAGTAAAAATCAGAATCGTAAGAGCAAGGTGTTGTATCACGTAGACGGCACCGCCGCTTTACACTCGCAAAAAATCGGCAATGCTATTCGCACAGTAGATACTTGGTATCAAGGCTCTGAAGAGATTGGCCCTATTTCTGCCGAACCATTTGGCTCCGTTACCAGCCGTGGTAAAGCCTATCGTAGTAACAAGGATGACTTTTATACCTTGTTTGATAAGTGGATGGAAAAAGGCCAAGCGCCAGACACCGAGCAACAACATTACGTTATTGCGAACCTAATTCGTGGTGGTGTGTTTGGCGGAAAGTCTGACGCGTAAGGAGAGGTTATGGATTACTATCTGGACATTACCATCTTGGAAGACCCCGAATTCACCAAACCTATTTTGATGAATGCACTGTTTAGTAAGCTACATCGTGCCTTGGTGGAAGTCTCTCAACATGACATCGGAGTGAGTTTCCCAAATGCTAGCAAAAAAAACCTAGGAGGCAAACTTCGTATACATGGCTCACAAGGTCGTTTAGAAGAACTTGAAGCGTTACCATGGCGACGAGGTTTAGGAGACTTCACCTTAGTCACTAAGGTAACTCAAATTCCAAGTACCAATGAGTTTTGCCTTGTAAAGCGAGTTCACGTGAAAAGCAACGCTGACCAACTGCGTCGCCGAGCAATGAAACGCCATGACCTCACTTACGAAGAAGCGGTGGAACGCATTCCCAAAGATGTTGAAAAGCAGTTGGAACTGCCCTTTGTCAGAATCAAGAGTAAATCAACGGGTGATCAACAATTTCGATTGTTTATCAAACAGACTTTCACAGCATCAAAAGATGAGGCGGCGAACTTCTCCAAATACGGATTAAGCGCCACCAGCACCTTGCCTTGGTTTTAACCCTTTTTTTAGGCACAATGCCAAACCCTTATAAATAGGGGCTTGGCATTTCTAGTTAAAAAAAGGGTATTTTGGTCAAAATTAAAAAAGCTCTTTAAAAATCAGATGTTTAATGCTAAATTATTCTACTTCACCGCCGAACAGGCGGCTTAGAAATGTCCCAGAATTCGTCGCCGTATCTATAATGACTTCACCGCCGAACAGGCGGCTTAGAAAGTGAATGAAGGTGGCAAGGAGTGGATAAAACTCTTCACCGCCGAACAGGCGGCTTAGAAACACAGACCAAGAATTAGATATATTAAAACCTACTTCACCGCCGAACAGGCGGCTTAGAAAAGTGGCGTAATTCTGGAGTATGGGTTATTACTCTTCACCGCCGAACAGGCGGCTTAGAAAAGTGGCGTAATTCTGGAGTATGGGTTATTACTCTTCACCGCCGAACAGGCGGCTTAGAAAAAGGACTTTATAAACGCTATAAAGCCAGACTCCTTCACCGCCGAACAGGCGGCTTAGAAATGCGAAGGTGTGCAAGTACATCACAACACTGGCTTCACCGCCGAACAGGCGGCTTAGAAATCAACATAATAATAACCATCCGCTATATAAAACTTCACCGCCGAACAGGCGGCTTAGAAATAACAGATGTTCAAACGCGCCTTGGTGCAAAACTTCACCGCCGAACAGGCGGCTTAGAAAGCTAACAGGAAAGTATCGCGTTGCTGTAGCACCTTCACCGCCGAACAGGCGGCTTAGAAAATAGTGCTTGGCCTTCCTCATTTTGTGATGATACTTCACCGCCGAACAGGCGGCTTAGAAAGCCAAGATTTTGCAGAAAATTGAACTAAATGGCTTCACCGCCGAACAGGCGGCTTAGAAAGTGTATATATAGCACTTTGCAGCCTTTTATAACTTCACCGCCGAACAGGCGGCTTAGAAAAGATTTAAACGCCATTGCTACACCAACAACGACTTCACCGCCGAACAGGCGGCTTAGAAATGCGGGATAAGCGCGGTTTAATGGTGTTAGTACTTCACCGCCGAACAGGCGGCTTAGAAACACGAAGGCAAGGCAGATATTGACGCTATGAGCTTCACCGCCGAACAGGCGGCTTAGAAATGAGTATCTCGCCTCGGGAATTGAATTGATACCTTCACCGCCGAACAGGCGGCTTAGAAATCATAAACCCTATGAGTTGATGATTTTATTCTCCTTCACCGCCGAACAGGCGGCTTAGAAAGTGAGTAACATTTGCCATAATTTCTTTAATGCCTTCACCGCCGAACAGGCGGCTTAGAAAACTAAACCTGCGCCCACTTCA
This sequence comes from Pseudoalteromonas sp. SG44-1, assembly GCF_014164315.1. Taxonomy (NCBI): domain Bacteria; kingdom Pseudomonadati; phylum Pseudomonadota; class Gammaproteobacteria; order Alteromonadales; family Pseudoalteromonadaceae; genus Pseudoalteromonas; species Pseudoalteromonas sp. SG44-1. The sequence goes on along the minus strand of NZ_JACJEW010000011.1, from coordinate 19,009 downwards.
AAAGCATTCTTCTTCACCGCCGAACAGGCGGCTTAGGTGACGAGGGACCGAAACGACATATCTAGCAAAAAGTGCAGCCTGAGGAAGTGAGGTCATGGCAGATTTTTGTTCCCGACAAAATCTAAGTACCTAAATCCATTTAGGCAATGACTGATGTAACCAAGCTCTATGGATGGATTGTTAACACCGCGGTTTGTTTGAAGTACTGTCGCGCAAGCAAGCTTAGCGCCTACGGTGGATAATATTGAAAATGGTGTTGTATATTTGTGCGCCAGCAAACTTAGCGCCTACGGTGGATAATATTGAAAATGGTGTTGTATATTTGTGCGCCAGCAAGCTTAGCGCCTACGGTTGATAATATTGAAAATGGTGTTGTATATTTGTGCGCCAGCAAGCTTAGCGCCTACGGTGGATAATATTGAAAATGGTGTCGTATATTTGTGCGCAAGCAAGCTTAGCGCCTACTGTGGATAATATTGCAAAAGGTGTTGTATATTTGTGCGCCAGCAAGCTTAGCGCCTACAACACAGGCAGCTTAGGTGACGATGGACCGACAAAAATATCGGGAATATTTTTGAACTGCGAAGCAGACCTTTATGGCGAAGGGCAGGACGCTTAAAGTAAACGACATATCTAGTAAAGAGTGCAGCCTGAGGAAGTGAGGTCATGGCAGATTTTTGTTCCCGACAAAATCTAAGTACCTAAATCCATTTAGGCAATGACTTATGTAACCAAGCTCCATGGATGGATTGTTAACAGCGCGGTTTATTTGAAATTAAGTTTACTTTGATTTGTCGCGAGGTAAACTCGCTGCTACAAATACATGGCTCTAATGCTCTTCATCAAAGACTTGAATTTGATTACGGCCTGATTTTTTTGCCACGTAAAGTGCGCTGTCGGCGGCGAGGATCATCATATCGGCGGTGGTGTGTTTATCTGGTTTACAGCTGTAACATCCGATGCTAAGGGTGAGGTGGTCGGCTACGTTTGAATTTGGGTGCAGGATATTTAGTTGGCTTATATGCTGTTGCAGTAATCTGGCAAATTTTAAGCAGTGGGGTTTATCAATGCAGGGTAACACAATTGCAAATTCTTCTCCGCCGTAGCGAGCTGCTAAATCACCTTGTCGCTTACATAAGCGATGCAAGGTTTGGGCAACTTGTTTGAGTGCCTCATCGCCTTGCTGGTGGCCATTATTGTCGTTATACAGTTTAAAATAATCGATATCACAAATGATTAAACTCAATGGTTGATGTGAGCGTGTTGCGCGTTGAATTTCACTGAGTAAGGTTTGATCAAAACAGCGGCGATTGGCGATATTTGTCAGGCTGTCGAGATTTGCTTGTGATTGCAGTTCTTGGTTGGCTAAAAGTAATTGCTGTTGAGCTTGCTCTAAGCGTTGTTTATACAGAACGTTTTTCAGTGCATTGGCAATAATTTCACCTACCAGTTTGATCCGCATAAGATCGGTGTCGGTCCAGTGGCGTATATGTGTTACACAATCACAGCCAATAAAACCAAATAAGGCGTTTTCAGAGCGCAGCCCAATACATAAAACAGACTTGATCCCCTCTGATTCAAATTCAGCTTTTTCAGCAGCAGCGGCTGGGGGTAACAAGTCTACATCAGATACTTTAAAAACGTGCTTTTCGTTCATGGTACTAAAAAAATACGGTAATAAATCTTGTTGAATATCTTGCAGCTTTTCTTTAAAAGGCTTGACCTGCGTATTAACCCATTCATGAGTATTGCTCATGGCTTTGCCGTTTTCACTAAATTGGAATAAATAGCTACGATCAGCATCACAAAATGTACCTATGGTTTTTAAAGCGCTTTCGATCTGTTGATCGAGGTTGTCTATTTGTATATCAATAAGTTGTGTTGATATTTTTGCTATTACTTCGTCAAAATCAGCGTGTACAGTAAACGATGTGTGCGGTTCAAGCGCCAGCATTATTAACTGTGGGCCAATTAAACTATAGGTGACTGTAACACGCAGGAGTGTGTGTTTTGTGGCAATGTTATAGATGTGTTCGGTGTTATTTTGGGGAGTTAAAAAGGTCTGATAATCAACAATCGTGTGGTTTTCTGTGTGTTTAATTGATAAGTGCTGAAACGCTTTTTCCACTGGACTTATTGCTGGCATTAATTTAAGTAACTGCTGACTTGATGCGTTGGCGTGCAGCGTATCTGTTTGTTGATCAAACAGCACAATTGCAAGTGGCAACGCTTGTAAAGATTGCCAAATTTCGTCTACAGAATACTGTCTCACTGGATTTCCAACTTCTTATTAACATATTAAGCTTACATTCAATTTTAAGAAAATGGTATTTTAATTAGCCGTTTTATATATAAATTAACTCGATATTAAGTTTTTAGTGCGTTTGGCTTATGGAAGTACTACAATTGATACTGTATATCATTACTCTTTTAAACGTTTTTTAGAATGATGACTCTTAGCACACTTAAGCACAGGTAAAACCGCTTTTCATGACCGACATTACAACTCACCAAGCATCACGACGTAGATTATTAATTGCATTAGCAATCACTAGCTCATTTATGGTTATTCAAGTTATTGGTGCCTATTATGCAAACTCTCTTGCCGTATTAGCCGATGCTGGGCATTTATTTGTTCATAATAGTTCTTTATTTATTGCTTTGATCGCATCGAGCTTAGCGATTCATTTAGCTAAAAACTACAACGATGGTTATCAAAAAGCAGAGTTGACCGGTGGTTTGATCAACGGTTGTTTATATTTGGCGATCAGCCTGGTGATTTTATACGAAGGCGGCGAGCGCTTTGTACATCACCATGAAGGGCAAGGCCCCGTCGTCAATAGCTATTTAATGTCGGTTATTGCCGCCACTGGATTTTTATTTCACGGTGCTGCAGCATGGGTATTATATAAAGGTAGAAAGGCTAGCTTTAATGTTTATGCGGTATTTTTACATTCATTTTTTGATTTGATTTCAACTGTCTCTACGTTTATCGCCGGTATACTTATTTATCTAACTGGTTGGAGCATTATTGATATTTTATCGAGCATGCTGATTGCGTTATTTGTTTTGTTTACAGGTGTAAAAGTGATTGTTGGATGCGTTAAAGGTCTGCGTTTAAATAAAGCAAAACTACCCGATGTGGCCGATATTGAAAGTGCCATAGGACAAGTTGAGCATGTAGAAAATGTGCACAATGTTACGGTTATGCGCCGTGACAAGGAGTTAGTTGTAGGGGCGCATGTGGTACTTAAACAACATTGCACTATAGAAAAACATGATGAAGCATGCCGACTTAAAGTTGAGCAATTGCTAGCAAGGCAATTTAATGTTGGCAACAGCGTATTACAAATCGAAAGTCATGGTTGTCAGCATTAAATACAACTAGTTAACTTGGCAAAATGCGTTTTTTATTTTACTTTTAGATATAGCCTATTTTATACGGAACAATCCATTGCCGTTTTTTCAGCATCGATATTTTGCATTCAGCTGTTCTATACTTTTAGGCGTGTTGGCCGGTTTTGTTAATTTACTGCCATTTTGGTTTCTCGACAGCTCTGAATTTTTATTTGGTCAGCTGTTTGTTTTAATTTGTTTGTTGCTATTTGGCTTACGCTACGCGTTAGTTGCTTGTACTATCAGTGCGGCTTTTATTTTTTATCGTTGGGGGCATTGTTGGCCATCAATTGTGTTTGTTGGCGAAGTGCTTTGGCTGTATCACTTTAGCTTTAAAACTGCACGGCTGCTGTTTATTCGCGGTATAATTTATTGGTTGTTAATTGGTATTCCGCTGCTGGGACTCATTGGCTATTTTATCATTGAGTTGCCATTACTGGCGGTCATTACCGCCTTGGTTAAGTATTTTTTAAATGCAGCCATTGTTTTATGCGTTATTGATTTACTCAGTTTCTTCTTTATTCAGCAAGTGTGGCAAAAACGACCAAATTCGCTGTATAAAATTCTTAATTACATTGTAAGCATCCTCATTATTTTAGTGGTGTTATTAACCACCATTGTACTTACCAACAATCATTATGCGCGTATCGAATATGAAGTGAAGGCGCAGCTTGCTGAAAAATCCGAAGACATTGCTGAAAAAATTGACCTGTATTTAAATGGCTATCGCCGTGGCATCGTATTAACTGCAAAAGCCATCGAGCAGGGGGTCGATAAACAGTTAGCATTGAGTCAGTTAATGGCACTATACCCTAACTTTCTTACATCAATGGTTACGGATGAAAACGCAATAGCTCAGGTATTTAATCCACTTAGTTTGCAAGAAAGCTTAAAAGGCAGCAATTTATCGGTTGCCGATCGCGATTACTTTACGATCGGTAAAGACTCGCCAACAGGGTATATTTCTAATGTTTTTAGGGGCCGAGGATTTGGTAATGAACCCATTGTGGGTGTTTCTGCACCAGTGCATATTAACGGGCGTTTTCAGGGAGTGGTTGAAGGTTCGTTAGTGTTGGGCTCCTTTTTGCAATTTAGGCCAACCATATTTGATAATGATGGTGAACTGATAATTCTTGATGCCAAAAAACACGTGGTGTTTAGCACCTTACCTAATCATTATTCGGTATTGACTCAGCTCACTGAAGATAAATTTACCCAGTTACAAGGTGATCAACAAGCCATTATGACCACCGACATTGATGGCGAACAATATTACGTAAAAATATATTTATCACAGCAACAAGATTGGTATGTAGCAAGCTTATTAAAACGGAAATACGCTAATCTTGTGGCGGCAAGTGCGTGGGGGCAATCACTATTACTAACTCTTGTGGTGATTATTTTGATCAGTATCTTTATCACCCAGTTGAGTCGATGGTTAGTGAGGCCAATAGATGAGCTTACTGAACAAATCGATGCCTTTGATCCTAAAACTGAAATCAGTGATTTACAGACTCAAAATAATGCGTGGCTGGAGGTGCTGAGCTTACAGCAGCAATTTGCTACTTTAGCATTTAAATTGACCAGCAACTTTAAAGATCTAGAACAAGTAAACACTGAAAATGCAGCACTTAATCTGCATTTAAAACAGTTTAATGTAGAGCTAGAGTATCAAGTAAATGAAAAAACAGATGAATTAGTTAAAGCTGTGGCAACTGCAAATCAGGCCAGCAAAGCTAAATCACAATTTTTAGCGAATATGAGTCATGAAATTCGCACCCCGCTTAACGGTATTATGGGGCTGACTGATATTTTACTTAATGCTGATGACGTGAAGTTGGAATACCGCGAACAATTGCAAATGATCCAGCAAAGCGCTAAAAATCTATTATTGATTTTAAACGATATTTTAGACTTTTCGAAAATTGAGGCGGGGGCGGTCAAACTAGACATTCATATAGTTAATGTACGAAAACTGCTTACTCAATTAGCACAGGTGTTTACAAATACTGGCGTACAGCCAGGCGTTGAATTTATATTAAATATTGCCCCGTCAGTACCCGATGTGGTGCAGTTAGATTCACTAAGGTTAAGCCAAATTGTCAATAACTTGTTGAGTAATGCAGGGAAATTTACGAAAACTGGTAGTATAACGATGAACATTGATTATGCTGATAATCATTTATCTGTGGCTGTAACTGACACTGGCATTGGTATTTCTGGGCAACAGCAATCATCGTTGTTTCGTGAGTTTACTCAAGCTGATATTTCAACCACGCGGCAATATGGTGGCACAGGATTAGGCTTAACTATTTGTAAGCGAATAGTTCAGTTAATGGGAGGCAAGCTGGTATTACACAGCGAGATTGGTAAAGGCAGTTGCTTTACTATCACAATTCCTATTGAAGTAGTGCAACTTACTCATGAAGTAGACATACAGCAAAGCATTCCTGACTTAACTGGGTTGAAAGTATTACTGGTAGAAGATAATCAAATCAATCAAATCGTTATTGCAAAAATGCTCAGTGACACCCATTGCACCTTAGAAGTTGCTAACGATGGTGAAAAAGCACTGGCGTGTTTACAACACAATATGGCCGATATTATTTTAATGGATTGCCAAATGCCTATTATGGATGGTTATCAGTGCACAGCTGAAATCCGTAACAACAGTGCTCAATTTGGTCCTGTGATTATTATTGCCATTACCGCAAATGCTTTTGAAGACGACCAAAAACGTTGTTTAGAAGTGGGTATGGACGATTTTATAGCCAAACCCGTGGATCGCGGCCAACTTTTTCAATGCCTTAAAAAGTGGGCTGATACATTGAGCTAGGTAGTTTGCAATTTCTCTAGCAGTGCTTGGATATACGCATCGCTAATGAGAATCTCTGCAGTTGTTGGTTTTGCAAAGTAATAGCCTTGAAGGTCATCACAGCCGATACTGTTTAAAAAGCGTATTTGCTCAATTGTTTCTACGCCTTCTGCAATACAATATAGATCTAGGTTTTCAGCTAAGGTGTGGATTGTTTTGATGATTGATTCATTATTACTATCTTGGCCGATATTACGCACAAAGCTTTGATCAATTTTAATCACATCAATTGGAAATTGACTTAAATACGTTAAAGACGAATACCCGGTACCAAAATCATCCAGTAATAATTTAAAACCTGCGTTTCTGAGCGCTTGCAGCTGCTTAGCTGCTTTGTTTTTGTCATCAAGCAAGGTGTTTTCGGTGATCTCTAAACGTAACTGAACAGGTTTTATATGATGCTGATTTAAAATAAGTAATAAGCGTTCGGTTAAATTAGATTTTAAAATATGCACAGGTGATAGATTTAACGATAAGTAAAACCGTGGGTTAGCTTTAAATAATGGTGCGAGATCTTCAAGTGCACGGGTCAGCGCCTGCTCGGTGAGTACATCGATTAAACCAGTTTCTTCTGCAATAGGAATAAACACTGCCGGGGATATCAATTCTGCTTGGTGTTGCCAGCGCATTAAGAGCTCTACACCTTTGATTTTTTTGCTTTTATTATTAACAATTGGCTGGTAATTATTAAAAAATAAATCGTCTTTGTAGGCATCTTTTAAGGCATTTTCGAGCAGTAGTTTTTGGGTGATTTGGTTATTCATTTGTTCAGTGAAAAACTTAAAGCCGTTGCGGCCCGATTGTTTAGCATGCATCATTGCGATGTCGGCATTTCGAATAAGCTCATCGGTGGTGTCGGCATCAAATGGGTAGAGTGCCACACCGACGCTGGCCGAGATATTAATTGCAAAATCGTTGATCACCACCCGTTTTGCAAGTTCTTCAGTGAGGCTACGCACTAAGTTACTCAAACTTTGTGGCGAGTCTAAGTTTTTAATTAATAATAAAAACTCATCACCACTTTGACGCCCAACAATGGCATTTTTATCAAGCATACTATTCATTCGATAGGTAATATCACATAACAGCTGATCGCCAACCGCATGACCAAACGAGTCATTCACTGGTTTGAATTTATCTAAATCTATAAACAGTAAAGCAACTAGACTGGCATGTGTATCGGCATCTTTTATCGCATGCGATATCTTTTGATACATTAGTGACCGATTCGGTAGCTTAGTTAATGGATCATAGTTGGCCAGATAGCGCAGTTTATTTTCAGCGCGTTTTTGCTCGGTTAGATCAGAAATAACCACCACATAATAACTCACTACATTACTGTCTTTTGCCACAGCGGTAATACTGATATGAATAGGATGCGACGGGTTTATCTTAGTTTTTATATATGCGTCACCACGCCAGTTCTGCTTTGGCTGCAATGATTTTAGAATATTGATGAAATCGACATATTGTTTTTTCCCCAGTGCTGCTAAAAACCGTTTTAGTTCAAGCTTTGCTGGGATTGTTTGAATAGAAAAGGCTTCTGCAAAGCTATTATTAACAGAAAACGGAGTCAGTTGACTGTCTAAAATAAGTAGCCAATCGTTTATTTGGCTAAAGGCTTCGCCTAATACCGCAGCTTGCTGTGCTGTAGCACGTTGTTCGGTTATATTGGTATAGATTCCAGCTAATCTTGTAGGATAGCCTTGCTCGTTCGTTTCAATCACTTTACCGATATCGTGATACCAAAGCCAGTTTCCATTAGCATGTTGAAGCCGATACGTGACCTGCCATTGTTGAGCATTTTTTTGAGTGATGAATAAATGCCAATCATGAAGAACTTTACGTTTATCATCTGGGTGTATTAATGCGCAAAAATCGTCAAAATTGAACTTTTGTGGCAAAGTTTTATAGCCTAGCTCATGTTTTAAGCGCTGCTGCTTTATCCAATGTGCGGCAATATCAACTTCCCATACACCGCTTTTACTACTGTTTAAAGCAAGCTCTGTTTGTTGTTGTGATTGCAGTATTTCATCATGAGTATGCTTAATAATGCGCTGACGGGAGCGGTATTGCCAAAAAATAACAAATAGCACTAAAAACGTAAGTAATAAATAAAGGCTTATTGCAAGTGGCGAGCGCCACGGAGCATAGGCAACAGTAAAGTTAAGTGTTTTTTCATCACCGAGGCCTGAGTCATTTAAGTTATATGCTGCGATTGTTAGTTGATAATCACCAGCAGGAAGCTTAGTAAAAAAAACTTTATTATTGTTTAGCTTGTCATAACTTAATTTATTGGGGCCGGTTAATGACACCTTATAGCGTGTTCTATCTACATTTTGAAAATCAAAGTTAGAAAAACTAACTTCTAAGCCCACATCTTCATCAGTTAGTTGTAAACGTTGGTTGGCGTATTGCAATGGATGATAATTAAGTGTACGGGAGAGTAACGATATATCGGTGATTTCAGTCACTGTGCTGTCACGATCATTAGGGACAGATAAAAAGTCTTGCGGGGCAAGTGTTAGCACGCCACGGGTACTGCCAAAAGCTAAGCGGCCATCGTTTAGCTGAGTATGTGAGTCAATATTAAATTCATTCACAGTTAAGCCATCTTTGACAGTATATGCATTTAATTGCATTGAACTTAAGTCGAGTCGATAGAGGCCATTTTTACTGCTGATCCATAAAAAGCCAAATTGGTCGATTTGCAAGGCGACAATTGTTTTCGTTTTAATGCCATTACTGAGGTTTATACGGTGTTTTACTTCGTAACTGTTGGCGTCAAGACCAATTAGTCCTTCTTGGGAAGAGGCAAGCCAAAGGGTATTGTTATAATCGATCACCCAATCATCGATAGTGACATAATTTATTGGGTTATAATTTTCGACTTCGTAGATCAAGGTGAGTTTTTGGCTGGACTCATTATAACGATATAACGCGCCAGATACGCTGATCAAGTAGTCATCGGGTTTATTGGGCAATGGTTTTAAAAAAGCGTGCACATTGACGGGATCTAACTGCTCTTTGAGACCTTTAATTACGTTAGTCTGACCACTGTTTCCATCATACAGGAAATAATCATTCTCGCTAAAAAATGCAAAGGTATCAGTCGTGATTTGATGATATCCATAGCCTGGGCCGCTGTCGAGAATGGCTTGTGTATTGCCTTGCATTGGTAGAGCTATTTTTTGTTCGGTTTTTTTATCAAATAAAGCAAGACCATCATAGAGCAGTAACCACAAATAACGGTCTGGCTCATTTAAGTGCGCCGAGGCAATACCATACACAGCAAATTGGCCATAAAACGCTTTGCTGTCATCGCTGGCTAAGTAAGTTTTTTCGGTAGTCTCATCTAGGCGCATTTTGGCTAGGCCATTATCGGTGCCCAGCCACACGGCGTTATCGTCTTGGTAAACAGCAAGGATCACATTGCTGTGCAATTTATCATTACTGGTGATTTGAATATTGCCAAAACGCCTTGCTAAAGTGGACCAAGTAAAAACGCCTTGCGAGCGCGAGGCAAGCCACATAAGCCCTGTTTTATCAACCATCACATCTAAAATAGTGTTGTCGGTCATGTGAAATTTACTTTGATCAAAACGTAAAAGAAACTCATTGTGATCAGTATGGCGATGGTATTGATAAAGGCCATCCTCAGTGACTATAAATTCACCATAAGGGGTATTAACATAATCCCAAATATTATGTTCCGCGAGTAGCGTTTTTACGTTATTGAAGTTTAATAACTCATTGTTATTAAAAGCAATAGAATAAAATCCTTCGACTGTGCCAACCAGTAAACCAAGCTGCGAGTCGATGGATAAAAATTTGATATTGTTATTATCTGGATTGAGCTTATCCTTGGCAACTAAAGGTATTTTAGTTATATGTTCATCAATTAATGATTTAGAGTACAACCCATCAGTGGTGGCAATATACAAAAAGTCATTATGAACAGTAATTGCGCGGACAGAATTATCATCTTTACTGATTGAAAACTCATGGGTATAGGTATTTTTTTGTGGATCAAAGGCATACACATGTTGATTAATGGCGTAATAAAACAGCTGCTGATGTTCGGCGATGGCAAAAATAGGAGAAAAGTGTTTATCTTCAGCGTTTAACTTACCTGAATAAATTTTACTAACTTTGAGTGTCACAGGATCTATAAGAAACGCACCAGAATACTCAGTTGATACAAAAATATCGCCGTTGTGTGTTTCGAACAATACAATAATTGAGAGTTGATCCAGTGAGTATTCACCAGAGAATATTTTTACCTCATAGCCATCAAACCGGTTTAAACCCTGTAATGTACCGATCCAAATAAATCCCAGTTTATCTTGCAGTGTGCTAGTTACGTGGCCTTGTGATAACCCTTCATCCGTGGATAAGCGTTGCAATTGCTGAGCATAGCTTTGAGCACTGGAATTAACACTAAACCAAGTGCATAAAATACTAAATAAGATGAAAAAAAAGTTTCTCAATCGCACTTAAGGTACTGCTCCCCTGAGATAAAGTGGTTGTTAGCCGTTAGTAAATATAGCATAACAATTTACAGTTGAATTAAAGAATTAGCTATATAAGATATACATTTGTATAACAAATCACTTATGCTGTTAGTTATGTTTAGATCACGGATGTTCACATTGCCTCATTCATTTAATGCTCACACCATGCAAAGTCTGCTGTTAGTTGTCGATATTCAAGACAAATTAAGTCCTGCGATGCCTCGTTATGAACAAGTAAAACAGGTCACAGTGCAATTAGTAAAAGCTGCACAATTGTTGCATATTCCTATTTTAGTCACTGAACAATATAAACAAGGGCTTGGCGAAACTGATCAGCAATTAAAAGCTCAGATTGGGCAAGCTGAGTTCTTTGATAAAACCCACTTTAGCGCGTGTAAAGAGGACGGTTTTTTAGAGCTTATTGCTAGCTATAAACGCCCGCAAATTATTGTAGTTGGTATGGAAGCGCATGTATGCGTATTACAAACTTGTTTAGATTTACTGGCGCAAGGTTATCAGGTGTTTTTAGTCATGGATGCGGTTAGTTCGCGTAATGATCTGCACCGCGATTTAGCTATAGCTCAGCTAAGACAAGCAGGTGCTGTGATCAGCTGCGCTGAAAGTGTGATTTTTCAATGGACCGAAGTGGCAGCGACACCTGTATTTAAAGAGATTTTAAAGATTGTTAAATAAGCTTGGCAACAAGAAGAGAATAATTTCACTTCAGCATTGTAAATGATAGTGGTTTTTATTATCATGCCGTAAATTATTTTGATTGCTGTATAAATATCAATGAAACCTTCTTTAATAGCATTAGCCCTAAGTTCTATTACCATGACGCCTGTTGTCGTTGCTGCGCAAACAACAGCAGCAGGATCTGCAACTGATGAGTCTACTGTTGTAAAAAACGACATAGAAACCATTTCAGTCGTTGGACGAGCGTTTTCACTGTATCGCCCAACAGAATCAACGTTTGGTACTCGTACCGATACGCCGCTAGAGAAAATTCCACAGTCAATCCAGGTTATTCCGCAAGCGTTAATCAGCGATCAGGCTGCACGTCAAGTAACTGATCTGTACAGCAATATTGCGGGTGTTAATGGCTTTAGTTACTCAGGTGTTACGTTTCGTGGTTTTCGCCAAGATGAAATTTTATACGATGGTGTAAAAGGTGACCCATTTAGTGGTTTTGCGGTACCACAGTTGTTTAATATTGAGCAAGTGGCTGTTTTAAAAGGCCCTAGTGGCGCTGTGTACGGCAGTGGTAACCCTGGCGGGATCATTAATTATATGACCAAAAAGCCCAGCTATGATAGTAAAACAACCGTTGCAGTTGAACTGGGTAATGATGATTTTTTTAGTGCCGCAGTCGAATCAACGGGCAGTGCCAATGACGCACAGACCCAAGCCTACCGTGTTGGTGTTTATAAAGATTCAGATAAACCATTTCGTGAAAATACCAGCGAAGATAATACTATTATTGATTTAGGCTATCGTTTTGATTTTAATAACGACACTAATCTGGTATTGCAATATACCCATGTTGATCAAGATTTAGGCGGCGCTAGATTACGTGGCGTGCCAGTGGATAAAAACGGTAACTTTATTGCCGACATAAGCTGGAATCATAATGAAGCAACTGATTATCAAACCGTTATTGCTGACGTGTTTCAAGCAAGTTTTCAGCACCAATTTAATGAGGTATTTCGCAGTGATATCACTGCGCGTTATTTTAGTAACGATGCCAATCAAAACTATCATGAGCCGCGTGGACTAAGTGACACAGATGGCGATGGAGTACTGGATTGGAGCGAGCGCGAATTTCGTGATCAACAACGCGAAAATACCGGGCTTAGTTTTACTGCCAATTTAATTGCTGACACTGAGCTTGCCGCTATGCAACATGTGATGCTGGTGGGTGTAGATTGGTATAAGCATGAGTTTGAATCTGCATATAGAACAGCTGTACAAGCCAGCAAAGGCGGCCCAGTGCCAGGGATCTCAATATTAAATCCTGTGTATGGATTGACTTCAAAAGATGATTATGATTTAGCAAACGTAACACCGCGTTTATCAAGTACTGAGTCAACACGTATTGGCCTGTATGCACAAGACCAAGTTGATGTTACCGATAAATGGAATGTTACGGTTGGCTTACGGTACGATCGTTTTGAAGACACCGATGTCCTTAATAACACCGAGTTTTCAGACAGCGATGTGACGTATCGTATTGGCACAAGTTATAACTTAAACGATACCTTTTTCCCTTATGCGCTGTATGGCACAGGCTTTATGCCACAATCGGCCAGTAATCAAAATCAAGATGTAGGCGGGCCATTTAAACCAGAGCACAGCAATATTCGTGAACTTGGTTTACGTACTAAGTTACTTGATGACTCGTTGGCTGTGAATATGGCAACGTACCGCATTATCCGTAACAATATTTTACAAGCCAGCACTGAGTTATCAGACACCGGCGTTGATCAAATGGAAGCGTTAGGCGAAGTTGACAGCCGAGGCTTTGAACTTGAGATTGTTGGCGATGTCACCGAACGTTTAGTGATCACAGCAAGTTACGCATACAACGACACGCGTATTGTTGAGCAAAGTGAAAAATTTTCCGCGCAAGCAAAAGGCAGCGATAAATTTGCCAATGCGCCACAAAATACCGCAGGGTTGTGGACGCGTTATGAGTTACCGCAGTTGCACTCATCAATCGCGGCAGGTCTTGATTATGTTGATGAACAAGTCAGTTTAGACGGTGATAAAGTACAGCCGTATACCGTTTATAACATGGCTTGGAAGACTGAATATCAACAATGGGTTTGGCAGCTCTCAGTTAAAAACGTGTTTGATAAAGAGTATGCATCAAGTGGCTTTATAACTCGTGCTGGGCATTTCCCGGGGGAACCACGCCGCGTCTATTTGTCGGCTAAGTACACATTCTAAACTGACAATTTCGTACTATGAAAGCAAAGCAGTGGTTTAACTTACATGCTTGGGCAGGGCTCTTGGTTGGCAGCTTGTTATTGATAACGTGTTTATCTGGCACGTTGGCAACCTTGAGCCACGAAATTGAATATCTTAGTGATAGTAAATTTCGTGCCCTCTCGCATTCCCCTAATACTGACTTTGCTGCAATTGAGAATACACTTGCCCAGCGTTATCCTGGCAGCCAAATCATTAGCATATTGCGCCATCAACAACCTTACTTAGCAACCGAAGTGTCGCTTAAGTGGCAGCAACAGTTTTTGTTTGTGTATGTTGATGGTGCGACGGGGCAATGGCTTGGCGAAGGTCAGTGGGGGCGAGTATCGCGCTTTTTACGTAACTGGCACATGAATCTATCGATGGGTTGGACAGGTAAGTTGATCGTCACGAGTTTAGCCATTCTCTTGGTTATTTTAGTGGTTACTAGTCCGATTGTTTATCGCCAGTGGTGGCGACATTTTTTAAAAAAGCCACGGCAATTAAAAACAACCAATCGTAGCAGCTGGGCTGATTGGCATAAATTACTGGGGCTTTGGAGTTACTGGTTTATTGTGGTCATGGCTATTACTGGCGTGTGGTACTTAGTTGAACACACCTTACAAACAGCCAAAATTGACCATTATATAACCCCCCCCGCAGAGGTTACGGATCTACAAACTGATGTCGCGCATCCGCCAGCGATAAGTGCCATGGTAAACGCGGCGCAATCAGCGTTTCCAAGTTTACATATTCGCGCTATACAATACCCAAGCAAAGCAAATAAACCGGTTTTGGTACTGGGCGATAATGATGACATTTTAGTACGTTTACGAGCTAATAAAGTGTATTTAGATCCAGCTTCAGCAGATGTACTGGCAATTCAAAAAGCCGCAGATTTACCTATTGTCGCGCGCATTAAAGATACCGCCGATCCTTTGCATTTTGGCAACTTTGCAGGGCTAGGTACGAAGTTAATTTGGGCTGTGTTTGGTTGTTTAATGACCTGTATATGTATGGCTGGATTGTATATGAATTGGCTGAGAGTAAAGCGTAAGCAGCGTTCATTATTGCAATGGTTTGGTATCATGGGTGCAGTTAGTGTTTTATTAGTATGTTGTTCCCTGATCCTCACAACGCAAACATTTAGTGTACGCCAAGCACCAGCAAAACTATATTCGCCGGTGCTGTAACGTGCAGATAAAGTTAGCTAGTAACTAGGCCGTAACAACCCAAAGCAACAAACACTATTGCAGCAAGCATTCTTACTTTTGCCATTGGAATACGTTTTAGCAAGGCATTGCCAGCATAAATAACCGGCACATTGGCAAGTAACATACCTACAGTGGTTCCTATGGTTACCCACAACACTGATTGATACTGAGCGCCAAGCAATACTGTTGCTATTTGGGTTTTATCGCCAATTTCGGCAATGAAAAACAGCACCAAGGCTACTAAAAAAGCCCCGTATTGATCGTACTTATTGCTTACTTCTTCATCTTTATCTGGGATCAGTAGCCATAAGCCAACGACAATAAAACAGCCGTTCACAATCCAAGGCAGGTACGAAGAGGTAAAGCTTTGCGATAAATAATCGCCCAACCATGCAGACAAACCATGATTGATAATAGTAGCGACTAAAATACCTAAAATAAGTGCAGGTTTATTGGCAAAGCGGGCAGCTAACAACAGGGATAAAAGTTGCGTTTTATCGCCTATTTCAGCTAAAGCAACGGTGACGGTTGATGTGATAAATGTATCCATTTTACTTCTATAAGGCGGGAACATTAAACCAAGGTAAACGCCTATCTCCCGCCATGAGGATAGTGTTTACCCAGGTCTTGCCGATAATGCTTGCTACATTACAAACTTACCATGCACATGAGGTGCAATTATGTTGATAAGTTTACTTGCTGCGCTTTAAGTTAAAAGGCATCAAGCAGGCTACTCCCCCGAGAAGTGCGCACTTTGCCACATTTCTTTTTTAGAGTAAAGGTACAACAACAGGTTTTGTGGTGCGGCTGAGGGTGAACCCTGTAATTGAATATAAACGTATGCTTCACGCGCAGTACAGGAGCTAGAATACAATCAAGACTACAGCGAGTTTGAAAAAGACTACCAGTTCCCTGATATGCCTTTACCATCTATTGGCATCACAATTAATTTTTAAAGATGATAATCCTCTTACTCTAAGTGTGAAAGGGTTAAGCATCTGAAATATAAATTTAGCGTTTTATGTGAAAGTCAGTTGTCGATTGAATCAAAATAGGAACTAGGCTATGGTTGAAGCATCAATCAAAATAAAATAAAAACGAGTAATTCTACAGGCTCGTTAGATAAACAAAAGCCCTTCAAGGGTTTGGATAGTGGGTTAAGTTAATAACCCGTTGAACATATACATAGACACGGAATGAACGCCGGTTGTGTTTGCGTTATAAAAGGAGAGTTGTTTGAACCCTAAAATTTTGGAAGACTTTATTAGCACTGATGAAGATTTTTCCCCTCATAAGGCTTATTTGGATTCGATCAGTAAATCCAGCGTTGATATTTTGTTTTCAGATGGTGTCGCCAGTGACTCTGGGAGTCGGTTTGGCGGTAATCCTCTGGTTGCAAAGGACTTTGTCTGGCCAGAACATAACGTTGGCGAATACCGGTTTTTAGGCCAGATTAATTTTTCTGAAATCCTCGATTGTCCTGAGCCGCTGCCCAAATCCGGTTTGCTATCACTCTTCTATGCTTATGATCACGACGGTGAAATTTTCTGGGGTGCTGAAGGATATGTGATCGCTTACTATTATCCGGATATTAATGATTTAGTTATGTTTGAGCAAGCAGCTGTACCGCAGGAGGCAAAGGTAATCCGTTTGGAAACCGGGCTGGAAATCCCCAAACATGAAGAGTTACGCAGTGACTGGCCTTTCGATACTAATCTTTTGTATGAACTGCCTTATCTAATAGGCCATCGCGAGAACTACATGCTGGGCTATCCGTCATTTTGTTCGCTTGCTTATGACCCGACCCCTGGTGATGAATGGCTTCCGCTGCTCACTCTGGCATCTCACGATGGGCTTGGCTGGTGTTGGCATGATGGGGATAAGCTTATGGTATTTATTGAGAAAGAAAAGCTTAAAAATGCCGACTTCAGCTGCCTGAAGACCGATGCTGGGTAGCCGCATAATTAAAGTCCTCCTTATTAATACTGTTATAAAATAGGCTTTTTGGATTGCTCTGAAGTGACTATTTTTGTTTAAAGCGAGTGTAAACCGTTATCCGTGTTTAAAAATAACAAGGAAAAAATAACAAAGACATCCAGTTTAATTTTGTATTTTGTGAAACGAAGTACTAAGTTTTATTAAGTGCAAAAATGAGCAGGGTGTCTTATTGAAATCGCAAGAAAGCGTCAAGTAAGTTTGGTTGATACAAAATATTATCACTGTATTTCACGTTGCGTACGGCGTGCATTTTTATGTGGCGAAGACCACTTTACCGGTCAATCCTACGGGCACCGCAGAGGGGGAGGGGGGATTTAGGTCACAAGTACTACTTGATGAAGCAGCATTAGCAGCCTGCATGGCATATGTTTATTTAAATCCGATTAGAGCTAAGATGGTAAAAACACCTGAAGAGTCAGGCCATATTAGTGTTAAAAAACGTTTAACATGCGCCAAAGATGGCAAGCAACCAAAACAACTACTTCGCTTTGCAGGTATACCACGTCAAATCATGCCAAAAGGGTTACCGTTTGAGCTTAAATCGTAGCTTGAATTCGTTGAGCTAACAGGACGTTGTATATGGTAAAGCAAGCGAGGGTATATTAAAAGTACACATTTACCTTTACTAGAAAGAGTCAATATTTCTCCAGAAAACTGGTTAGAACTCACTACGTAATTTACGCGCGTATTTCACGGCGCAGTAGGCAGGCTGTCTTCACAATAACGTTACGGTGAAAACTTAAATCGGAAGCGGCGTGCAAATATCAGTAATTGTAAAAAACTACTGGCATAGCGCTTGAATTACTCAGTAAAAAGTTAAAAACTGATGTCATTTTATGCATGTAATTTAGGTTTAAGAATGCTAATGACTTATTTAATGGATGAAGTAAAAGTAACCCTGTAGTAAAAGATAAATTCTTAACCTAAAAAGTAATTTTATTGTAACGGCTGTGTTTGTTCAATTAGAGTGACTGTCTTGTTTAGTTTCATTGAATCAAAATAGGAACTCGGCTATGGTTGATACATTAATAAAAATAAATTAAAAACGAGTTATTCTACAGGCTAGTTAAACGTCAGAGAGAGTTATGTACGAGAAAGCGTTAGATAATCTAGAAATGGATGAAAGAATTGAAGGTACCTACAAAGGTAGTTTCAATTTTAAAGGAGATGAAGTTCGCATTCATGTTGATCCAGATGGAGAGAAGTTAGAAGACACGATTACTCTGGCCAAAAGGATTCTTTCTTCTTTGGATGCATACGACAAGAAAGCCAGAGGCTACATAATAGAAAACAGCCTGCAATCGTACAATGAAGACTGGCGGGAAGATGATGAACCAATACTGACAGCCATGGAGTTCGATAAAAACCTGCGATTGGATGGAGTAAATTTCTTATCCTCTGATAGCGTTGATTTTTTCTACAGCGAAAATAACATGTTTGGAGGCCATTCATTAATTCCACAAATCTTTGATAGTGAGAACTTTGAATATTTGCAAATGTATGGGTAAAACGTTTAACACATATGAGCCTTAACACTATCAATAGGCACTAGTAGTCTTTTTGACCGTTTTATATAATGGCGGTCAACTCTAAATCAATAAACAAATTTGTTTACTTCGTCTGTCGATGCGGCTGTTAAGCAAGTAGCTTACGGCAAACACATATAAGGAGCGCTACGCAATAATATTTACATTATTAGCACTGCATTTGCTTATATTCTTCTAAAGTGCAGCGTTTCTGAACCTCTTTGTGAATAATTCAATTAAATATTTTTTGCACAAAGAGCAGAGAAAGAGAAGTAAATGAGAACTAACTTGAAGGCTAATATTAGCAGCGTAAAATACGATGCATTAATAAAGGTAAGCCCTTACATCTTAAAATAAGCCATTAAGCACCTGTAATACCTTCCAAAACGCCAATTTGCATATTCTCACCAGCTTTGATCATCCAATGGCATTAACTTTGATCACTTATTCTCATTAAGCTTTGATCACGAAAATTACGCGATAATGATCACTTTTGTGTTCTTAATGATTTTGCCGATC
>NZ_JACJEW010000119.1:0-3497 GCF_014164315.1 Pseudoalteromonas sp. SG44-1 | reverse complement strand
ATTTACCGTGGGTGAATAATATCTATTAGATCACAGCGGACAGGTAGATTCAAGGTTAGAAAACAATCAAGCCGAATATGTAAAATCAGTTCCTAGAAAGAGTAATTCTACAGCCTCAACGCCCACTTAAGCGGACAAAAATTGTTGGTTATAATGTGGAGCGAAGCGGAACCTAACCAACTGTTTTTGTTCCGTTTGAAGTGCTTGTATGGATAATAAACCCATAAATTAATTATTATTTTAACCTAGTTCGGGTAATGTGAGGCCCAAGCTTTGGCTGCAACCAAAGTCTTTTATACAGTAGTTCGATTGATTGAAGGCTCCTCTATTGAGAGACCGGTAACAAGTAAGAACGCTGTATAAACTCCAAGCATTAAACTCGGATAGTCAACTGGGCCTCGAGCCCGAATAGCAAGGCAGAGTCAGCTTATTATGAATACACTAAATAATCAAAACGAAATTAACGTCGGCGTCGATACTGGCAAAACACAACTCGACATTTATATCAGACCATTAGACATCTACTTCACCGTAGAAAACAATCAAAGTGGTATTAAACACGCTATACAAATATTAAAAAAACACCCAGTAACGCGTGTCACTATTGAAGCAACCGGACGTCTTGAGCAACCTTTTATTATAGCCTGCGCTGAGGCGAATATTCCCTTCGTAGTTGCTAATCCAGTAAACATTAAACGCTTCGCAGGGGCTATCGGCCAAAAAGCAAAAACAGATAAACTTGATGCACAACTCATTGCTCATTTTGGTGAAGCAATAAAGCCGCCTCTATCTTCTTTAAAGCCAGACCAAATGCGCTTAATGAGCGATTTACTCTCGAGAAGACGGCAGTTAATGGATATGCAAACGATGGAGAAAAACCGCTCTCAAATAATGCCAAAAACAATATCATCACTAATAAAACCTATCTTAACTGCACTGAAAAATCAGATAGAAAAAGTAGATTTAAAACTACAAAAACTCATTAAAGAATGTGACGAATACGAAGCAAAAAATAACATTATTCAAAGCGTACCAGGTGTTGGAAATGTTGTCGCATTTAACCTTCTTAGCGACATGCCTGAGCTTGGTTATGTAAACAACAAAGAAGCTGCATCTTTAGTTGGCGTAGCACCATTTAATCGTGAAAGTGGAGTTTATCAAGGCAAGCGAATGATACGTGGAGGACGGCCCAAAATTAGAACCGCAATGTATATGGCAATGATGTCAGCTATCCAATGCAACCCTAAATTTAAAGAAATTTACCAACGAATGGTTGCAGCAGGAAAACCTAAAAAAGTAGCCATCATTGCGTGTATACGAAAGCTGGTAGTGATAATAAATTCAATGGTGAGAGATGGTGTAATGTGGGATCCTGAAATGGTTTAAAATTAGGAATTGACACCATAGTCACTTGTTATATGCCTGCACCACCATGCAGGATAATTTCATTCTCGTTGCTATTTAATAGTTACAAAAAACTATCAGAGAACTATTTTACTTTATGGTTTCTTAGTTGGTGTTCACCCAATATTTTTCGAATTTATTCTTCTCTGTAATGGTATATGGATAATCGGCTAATTTTAAATAAACACCAATAATTCATTTATTTTAGTAGGTAAAAGTACATAACATCTAATTAAAAATGTTTCTAAGTATTCACTGCTGTTAGATTTAGACCCTAATAATTTTACTTTTCCAACCATTTCAGATGCAAGTTGTTTAAGGTTTGGACTAAACTTCGTTATTTCATCTATGTTAAACCATGCCTCCCCAAAACCTGAAAAAGCATTTAAATTCAGTTTACCTATGAAAACGACCGCATAATAGTCAAGATTTAAAAAATTTCTCGTTTTTAAGAAAGAATGCAAATTATGAGTTTACCACATAGGAGACGCTTATTATTGAGGTGATTCTGGTTCTCCTACTATTTTTTGTAATATAATGCTAGCTACAATACTCGCCATGATCGGCCACCAAATAAATGCATATATTGCGTAAACGTGTAGACAAAGATAAGCAATAGACGTAGTGATGTGAAATGTAGTGACTATAATAGAATCATTACTATCTTTAGTAATTAACCTCCCTAGTATCGAACATAGCCCAAGTAAAACCAGAAACCCTGCAATTGGATAGATAAGATAATTTAAAATGTCTAGTGTTGGATAGATAAGATCGTGTAAAATTTCCATTTTTGCATTGTTCCATCCCTTGAGCGAGAAATAGCTATATAAATCTATAAGAATAGCGACCAGAAAACCACCAGTTAATATAAATACCACTGGGTTTTTGAATATATTTGATTCTTCCCCCATTTCTGCACCTCCATAAAGGTAATTTGAGGTAATATCTTTGCCACAATCCTTAATTTCATAATCATACCTGCCAGCCTCTACGTTAATAGCAGAACCATTTTCATTCATTTCTTGGAGTTTTTGATAGCTATCTGTTTGTACTTTCTTCAATTCGTCACGATGGGTCATATTTGTTTTTGAAATAACTACATGATAAATATCTTTAGTAGAAATAAGTTCATTATTCACGATGACTTTACCTCTTTTAAAAGGTTCGATAAAATCGTCCCTTACTTGCACTTCTGACAAATCTTTAAATATACACTTCCAAGAATTATCATTTTTCATTTTTAACACTATGTGAAACTTACTCAAGAGTAATACCTGTGCCATAAACGCTCAGAATGAACTTGGATTTGGTCATGTAAAACTGTAACCGATTTCTCTGTATATTTCATATATCCACCAAACCCTATATTGCATATAACGCCCCAATAAGCCGACGCAATGAGCGCAGCGAGTTGAGGTCGGATTGATTGGATTGTTAGCAGTTGATTGCTTGTACAATATTTTCTGTAACCTTTTTAAAATTTATTTCTGAAGTCTTAATCGCTTTACCATTTACTAATGGTGTAGGCGGTTTAATTTTGACATTGTCACGCTCGTATATCTGTGGTGCCTCAACGAAGAGGTAGTATTGGTCGTACTTCTTACAACTAAATAGCCCAATACCGCTGCAAACTTCTTTGATACGCTCATCTTTGATTAGTGGCTCAGCAATTATATTTTCAGTTAAACCTGATACTTCCACTGACATCGAAGAATCATACCATTCAACTGTACCCCCTTCGGGAACGACTAATGATAGATAAACAGCCCTAGCATTTAACAAAACTTTGAACTTAGTCGCTGGGTCGTCGTAAATGAAATTTAAAGGAATTTGACCGCATCCATCTTTTGAAGCTTTTCCAAACTCTCCCTCCGGTTTCATAAAAGTAATTTCATGAACTGCGCATCCAACCGTGAGATGTAGAAGAAATAAAATAGTTAAAATACGCAAGTCGGCTCCTTTAGACTGCTAACGAGGCTGTAGAATAACTCGTTTTTAATTTATTTTTATTGATGCATTAACCATAGCTGAGTTCCTATTTTGATTCAATCGGTTACTTCGATTTTACGTGAAATATAAAAAGAGGATTTACT
>NZ_JACJEW010000118.1:0-3678 GCF_014164315.1 Pseudoalteromonas sp. SG44-1 | reverse complement strand
TTTAACCTTTAATCTTTAATCTTTAATCTTTAACTATTACTTAATCACTACCAAATAAATCGCGCGTATAAACTTTATCTGCAATATCACTCAGCTCTTCAACCATACGGTTGGAAACAACAACATCAGCAATTTCTTTAAACTCATTTAAATCTTTAATCACACGTGAATTGAAAAATGCTTCATCTTTTAAAGCTGGTTCATATACGACAACTTCAATCCCTTTGGCTTTAATGCGCTTCATAATCCCTTGGATTGCAGATGCTCTAAAGTTGTCTGACCCCGTTTTCATAACTAAGCGATACACGCCAACTATTTTAGGGCTGCGCTTAATGATTGAGTTCGCAATAAAATCTTTACGGGTAGTGTTGGCGTCAACAATAGCGCCAATCATATTATTTGGCACATCTTTGTAGTTAGCTAACAACTGCTTAGTATCTTTTGGTAAACAATAACCACCATAACCAAATGAAGGATTATTATAATGGTTACCAATACGAGGATCTAAGCTTACACCTTGTATAATTTGCTTCGCATTTAAGCCATGGCTCTCAGCGTAGCTATCGAGCTCATTAAAGTACGCTACACGCATTGCAAGATAGGTATTTGAGAATAACTTGATTGCTTCGGCTTCTGTAGAGTCAGTAAACAGAACCTCAATATCTTGCTTTATAGCACCTTGAGCCAATAAATTAGCGAACGTTTTTGCGCGTTCACTTTGCTCACCGACAATAATGCGAGATGGATACAAATTGTCATGCAATGCTTTACCTTCACGTAAAAATTCTGGCGAAAATATTACATTATCAGTGCCAAGCTTTTCTTTAATCGACTGTGTATAACCTACTGGTACAGTTGATTTAATGACCATAGTCGCCGTTGGGTTAATTCTTATTACATCTTTAATAACCGACTCAACACTATTGGTATTAAAATAGTTTGTTTCAGGATCATAATCAGTCGGTGTAGCAATAATTACAAATTCAGCGCCAACCAGTGCTGACTCTTTATTTGTAGTCGCGGTAAAATTTAATTGCTTATTTTGTAAAAAATCACTTATTTCAACGTCAACAATGGGTGATTGCTTGTCTTTTAAAAGTGCAACTTTATTTTCGTCGATATCAAGGGCAACAACCTTATTGTGTTGCGCAAGTAACATAGCATTAGACAGGCCAACATAACCCGTGCCAACAACAGCAATTTTCATTTTAAATTCCTTAAACGTCTTATTTAAAGCATCTTAGTACAAAGGCATATCGCCTAATACCTAGAGGCTTTCATCCAATTTTTTAATTCACATCACAATATATGATAACAACAGTTTAAAACTAAAAGGTGTCAGGCTAAATCTAACCCCAGTAGGAACTAGCTTCCCTAGTGCCTAATCACTCCCTAGCTCCTGCCTTTAATCTCTACCTCTGTGAACTCCGTGCCCTCAGTGGTGAATAAATCATTTAAAAATTTTTTACCACCGAGTACACCAAGGCGCTTCGAGCTACACCGAGAAGGCAAAGTTAAGCCTAGCACCTAGTCTTTTACCTAGCCCCTAGTACCTTTAACCTTCCCCTACCCCTTCAAATTAACCACATTCGCTTGAGGAGTACTTTCGAGCTGTTTGCCTTTTTTAGCATTCCATACCAAATCACAGATACCATCCGTTGGGTTAAATCCCGTTGGGGCGTCGAGTAACAATTGGCGGATCATTTCGTGGTCAAAGTTATGACAGGCAATGTCAAATGCTTCTAAAAACACTTTTAATTCAGGTAGCGGCAACATAGCTTCATTTGCCGTCATAATTCGCTCATGTGGCGTTTCACCAACGTTATCACCGATTAATAACTCTTCGTAAAGCTTTTCACCTGGGCGCAGGCCGGTGCATAAAATTTCGATATCACCATGGGGGTTGGTTTTGTCTTTCACTTCAAGGCCTGAAAGGCGGATCATCTTACTGGCTAAATCTTTAATTTTTACCGAATCCCCCATATCAAGTACAAATACATCACCACCTTTGCCCATAGAGCCGGCTTGAATTACCAATTGCGCAGCTTCTGGTATGGTCATAAAGAAACGGGTGATATCTTGGTGAGTAAGCGTAATTGGGCCACCTTCTTTAATTTGTCTGCGAAATAACGGTACCACAGAGCCAGACGAGCCAAGCACATTACCAAAACGCACCATACAAAAACGCGTACGATGTTCTTTACCTTTACTTTGCGCTAAACCTTGTAATACCAGTTCAGCCATGCGCTTAGTGGCGCCCATTACATTCGTTGGTCGTACCGCTTTATCGGTGGAAATTAATACAAAGGTTTCAACCTTTGCGTTAACGGCTGCTTTGGCTGCGTAGTAAGTACCAAATACGTTATTACGCACACCTTCAACCACATTATGCTCAACTAAAGGTACATGCTTATAAGCCGCTGCGTGGTACACCGTTTGTACACCAAATGCCATCATTACGGTTTCAATACGGTTAATACGTTGCACAGAGCCCATTATTGGGATTAGCTCTAAATCAATATGATTATTTGCTATGTACTCATTTAATTCTTTTTCAATAGAATACAAACCAAACTCAGAGATTTCAAATAACACCAGTTTTTTAGGTTGCTGCCTAACTATTTGCCTACACAGCTCAGAGCCAATAGAACCACCGGCTCCAGTAACCATAACTATTTTGCCAGTAATATTTGCAGCCATAAGTTCTGGTTTTGGGGTAACTGGGTCACGGCCCAATAAATCTTCAATTTCAACTTCTCTAAATTCAGAGAGCTGCGCTTTACCTTCAACTACATCTGCCATACCAGGGATAGATAAAACTTTAATCGTTAATGGCTCTAGCTGCGCAAGTACTTCTTTGCGCCTTGCTCGGCTTGCACTTGGTAACGCTAACAATACTTTAGTAGCCTTGCCTTTATTAATCAGTTCATAAATATCTTTAAAACAAATTACCGGAATACCTTGAACGATAGACCCTTGTTTGCTTTGATCATCATCAATAAAAGCACGAACGTAATATTCTGGCCCGGCACCGAGTGCTGTTGCAAGCTGCCTTCCCGCTGAGCCTGCACCGTAAATAATAACCGATTCTTTATTTACGGTGGCCATTTTGCCGATCATCGCTCGCACTAAAATGCGCGAACCACCAACGGTAAGTAAACATAACCAAGCAAAAATAAATGGCATGGTACGTGGGATAGTAATACCCACAAAAAACGACAACAAGACTAAGCAAGCAGTAGTAATAATAGTACCAAGCACAATAGCCCAGAGCGCCTGCGAATTCATGTACCTTAATACAGCACGATATAAACCAAGATTGATAAATGCGATTAAACCAGTAGGAATTAACATTGCTAACAGCAGCCAATTACCCACCTCACTAAAAGGTGCAAGGCTGTCCAAACGCACTATAAGCGCAAGCCAAAATGCTGCGGCAATAAAAAGTGAATCAATAAATAAGGTGATAGCACGCTTTTTAGCGCGAGAAGCATTCAAAATAGACCGGATGAAACTATCCACAACAAGTTCCCTTTTCTTGTACTCTGTTGATTCGAAAAATAAAAGAGTAAATAATATACTCTTTGATTATTAAAATTTTATCAATTATAGCTTATAAAAAGCATAGGAGCTATCAGCTATCAGCTATCAGCTATCAGCTATCAGCTATCAGCTATC
>NZ_JACJEW010000117.1:0-3776 GCF_014164315.1 Pseudoalteromonas sp. SG44-1 | reverse complement strand
CTGGCCTTAATAATTTGTTGAGCTAAAAACTCAATAAATGGCGCATGCACTGTATTTGTCATGCTGGTAGTAAATCAATTTAGGGGATTGGGTAACACTGTAAAGTTGTTTGCGGCTGGGGCTTTGGAGCTGGTCTATTAGGTTAAATTAAAAAGGCTTACTAATACAAGAGGTGTAATAAAATTATTTTTATGCTAAAACAAACAAAAAAATTAAGGTTCTTACATGAGATGCCCACATTGTAAATTAGACATCCATTTCAATGGATACATTAGAGAGTTAATGGAAGACAAAGAAGGCTATTGGTTTACTAATTACGGTACCTGCTCCTCCTGCGAAAATATCATAATTGATCTTATCGTTTCTGATAAGATTTCACGCCAAATGAAAACTATGCCTTCTGGCGTGCAAGAAGTTTTTAGAGTTTATCCACAAACTACCTCTTTTGATGAGCCAAATGAAATAGTTCCGGAATGTTTGAGGAAGGATTTCATTGAAGCAAGTCTAATCATGACACTTAGCCCTAAAGCAAGTGCTGCATTGAGTAGAAGATGTTTACAGTCTATTCTCCGAGATAAAGCTGGCGTTAAAAAAGGAAGCTTAGATAGAGAAATACAACAAGCTATGGAACATCTACCATCACATATAGCAGGTGCAATTGATGCTGTAAGACAGATTGGTAACTTTGCTGCTCACCCTATGAAAAGTGATTCAACGGGTGAAATAGTTGAGGTTGAAGCAGGAGAAGCTCAATGGAATTTAGATGTATTAGAGTCATTATTTGATTTTTATTATGTACAACCTAGCTTATTGGCAGAAAAGCAGAATGCGTTAAATAAAAAGTTAGCTGATATAGGTAAACCACCTATGAAAACTTCAATTTAATTTCCTAAACGCCTCCCTATACTCATCCATTAAACCCGTTACATCTAACCCCATAACTTTACGTTGGTTGATGTAACGGGCCAAGAGGTTTAAACCATATTCGTACTGCCACCGCTTTGGCTTTTTACCGCCGCTAAGTTGCAACGCAGTGAGCAGTACAAAGTTATTGTTTTGCATGTTTGTGCTTGGGGTAGCTTTGAATTCTAACCTCTTTACCATCAGTTACACGGATAAACTCAAACCAGCAATGAATGCAAATAGTGTGATCGTTATAAACCTCGCCCTCTGGTGGGCGCATGGTTTTTAAGGTGTTATCGCACTCAGGGCATTTGTAATGAATTACTGGTTTGCTGCGTAACGTTGCAGCGTTAAAAAAGGCTAAGCATTCTGCTTTAATGTCTTTTAAAAGCTCCATGATGCCCCCTAATACTCTTCATCTAATTTGATTTGAAAACTTTCATCACAGTGCTGACATTCGGCTTCACCATCCACGAGTTCGTTTTGGAAGACAGTTGTGTGGTTTTCGCAATGCGGGCAACGTGCTTGTACATCAAAAAGTGTAATTTCGCCTGATTTCATTTTAATAACTCCTACAAACTTAAATTTAATTGTGTTTCGTGCGCCTGTTCGTCTTGGTATGCACTGTAAATACTGCTTACTTGCTGGCGGGTGATCTTAAAACGCTTAACCAGCTGCTGAATGTTGCAGGCTTTGGTATCCAGGGCTTGGCAAATTTGTTGATTGCGAATTTGCATTAGCACCTTGTGCAGCATGGGTATTTGGTATTAAGCTCTTCGGTGGTCATGCCTGTGGTGCTTAACTCTTGGTTAATTAGCTCAACACGTAGCGTTTGCTCTGGCGTGTATGGGTGTGGTTGGCTATAGCTCATAAGTGTGTTCCTTGCGTAATTTGGGTTGGTCTAATAATTCGTTTAGGTCGATTTCGTGCTGTGGCTGCGTAGGCGTTACATCAAAATCAAATATGTTTACCGGTGCTTGTTGTGCTGCAATGGCTTTAATTGGCGCGGCAAACTTAGCCACCGAATCAACATCGATAATGCGATCTTGTGTTTCTTGGGCTTCGATTTCGCGGCGTTTGGTGTCAATGCGTTTTAAGCGGCCAGTGCGACGTTTGCTTTCGGCTTGCTCAATGCGCGACGTAGGCACGGCATGCGATTTAGTTTTTAAGTTAGCGAACATTAAAAACTCACCGTTTAGCTTATAAAGCTTGGTGTAGCTGTCGTCGTGTAAGTCGTAAGCTGCAATAAGCTCTTGGCCATTAAACTGGTGTAAAAAGTCAGCTGAATAATCACGTTGGTGTAAGCGGAAGCGGCCACGGCGAATGTTGACGGTTTCGCGCGGTAACATGACAAAATCGCCCTCTACCGGTGGTACGCGCTCTATGTTTTCGTCCCATACTTGTTGGCGGGTTTTACCTTTGAACTCTGGGTGCTCACTGTTGTGGTAGTCGTTTAAAAACGCTTTAAATTCGGCTATCCACTCGTCAACCGAGGGCAACTTGCGTTTGCCTTGCTTGG
Organism: Pseudoalteromonas sp. SG44-1; assembly: GCF_014164315.1. Taxonomy (NCBI): domain Bacteria; kingdom Pseudomonadati; phylum Pseudomonadota; class Gammaproteobacteria; order Alteromonadales; family Pseudoalteromonadaceae; genus Pseudoalteromonas; species Pseudoalteromonas sp. SG44-1. The sequence goes on along the minus strand of NZ_JACJEW010000117.1, from coordinate 1,354 downwards.
CCTCTTTAAGTACCAGTTGCTTATGGCGATCGTCATGGTCGCGCCCACAGTAAGTACTAAAGCGTTTACCAACGCGGTCTTCCATGTGTAAAAAGAACCGCTCTATCCACTTAACACGGGCATTGCCTGGTATGGCAAAAATAACGTCTATTTCAAACTGGGCATAAAAGCCGGTTGTGTCGTCGTTCATGAGTTTGTTTTTGTAGCCTGAGCCGTTATCTAAATAAAACATGGCTGGCACGTTGTTATGCACTTTAATCGCGCGGCTTATTGCTGCTAGCGTATCGAGTGTGCTTTCGGCGTAGCCGAGTTCCCAGCCAACAATGCAGCGGCTTGCTACGTCTTGAAACGCAGTTAGCTCAGCACGGTATGGCTTACCCGTTTTAGGGTGCGCAAGGTATACGTCGAGCGTGTGGCCATCGCCGTTATACATAACGCCGGGCTTTAAGTTATCGGTTGAGCGTAATAAGTGATCTTTATGTTTTTCGCGGTACAGTTTTGCACCCATGCGATACGGGCTTTGTGGGCCTAGCTCGTGTGGCAGTGCATTTATAAAACGGCGCACTTGGTGATGCTCTGCCTTGTAGCCCTCTTTATTTAGCTGGTCGCTCACTTGTGCAAAGCTTGGGCTGTTTGGGCTGTGGTAAAGCTCAAGGCAGCGGGCAAGCCAGCTATATTGTGTTTGCGCTTTGCCTTTATGGTTAGGTAATAGGCTGTTAATGCCGTTGTCTTTGTAGGCATTACACCAGTTATAAATGGTTGCGCGCCCTGGTAACTTACCCAGTGCATCAATAGCGGTTGCAAGTGTGGCCATTGCTGTATTTGCGCGGTACGCGGTTACAAGCGCTTCAAACGCTTTAGGTATGCCGCACTCTTGCGTTAATAAATGGCGAACTATTACCGCCCTACTTTGGGCTTTTTTACGGGCTGTTTCGCTGGCATTTTGCCAACTTAGTTCCAAGCCTGTGCTTGGCAACTTATTGTATTTTTGAACTGCAGGATGCATTGCTCTCTCCTACTTTTTATTAGAATTAGTGCTAAAACGGTCGTTAAACATGGCAAGCATGTATTCACGGTTGGCTTGGGCGTCTTGCCATTCGTCTTCGGCAAATTGCGGTATGCACTCAGCGCCGGCTAAATGCTCGGGGCCAAACTCGCCACTTAACCGATTTAACATGTGGGTAATACGCTGTTGTATACCGAGCCATAAATGCCAGGTTGTTTGCGCTGCGCCTATGCGGTGGTTTAGGTCGAGGTCGCGGGTGTTACAGAGCTGCTCGGCCATGGCTATAAACTCTTCGAGCGATTCGTTAACAACGGCGCTGTGTGCAAACGATTTTTGGCGCACTTGTGC
>NZ_JACJEW010000116.1:0-3857 GCF_014164315.1 Pseudoalteromonas sp. SG44-1 | reverse complement strand
ACATCATCACATTGAGATAATGCTTTTTCAACCGCTTGAACTTTAAATTCTTGTGTAAATCGACGTCTCATTTTTATCTGCCTCTATTAAAAGTTAGAGGCGACAACTATCCTGACACAGGGGGATAGTAAACCAAGAGGGGGGAGGTGAGTAAATGACATCGCACATGGTAAAACAATCCAATCAAGGCCTATTGTTGCTCAGAAAAAGACAGGTATGTGGCACAAGTAAAGTCGACCAAAATGGAAACACATGCTAAAAATATTTAGCCCGTATTTCGCTTTTTAGACAAACTTCACAAAAGTGCCCTAGCGGTCATTCAGGGATTATATTCTATCTGAAAATGTCACTGATTGACGATTTAGTAGCTATCACTTACTTCTTATTGCTTACCAACATTAATAAATTCCGCATAAACTTCTAAGTCAATTTGATCCCCAACAATCGGTATATAACTGTCCATGCCAAAGTCAGAACGTTTGATTTGACCGACCGCACTAAAACCAATGGTGTATTTTCCTGTCATCCAGTTGTCTGCTCCACCGTGAAATGTGGCTTTAAACGTCACAGGTTTGGTAACGCCTCTAAGAGTTAAATCACCTGAGAAATTAAAACTGTTATCAGATATAACTGTAACAGTGTGGCTAGTAAATGATGCTTGCGCAAAGCGCTCACTGTTAAACCAAGTATCATTTTGTAAGGTTTCTGCTAAGTCAGCATTGTTAATATCAATAGAGCTAATATCCACCACTGCGTTTAATGACGCGGCAGCCATATTATTAGGGTCAAAGTTGAGTTGTGCATCAAATTTATTAAAACGCCCTACATAGGTTGATAACCCTAAATGTTGGATTTTAAATATTAATGCAGCATGTTGACTGTCTAGCTGATATTCGCCCGCTTGAAGCGCTATCAACTCAGATTTAACAGTTGGTGCAATCCAACTCACACAACTTGTCAGTAACAGCGCAGCGCACATAACTGAGACCGAGTGTATAAATGTTCGCATTGTATTCTTTGACGCTGAGTTCATAGTAGTTAAGCCATTAGTAATGTGTTGAGTGTAGGTAAAATAAAACGTCATTTTTCATAAAATCAAAATATATAATGCCTCATATTTTCCATTTTAACCTCTCTTTTATATTCATAATGGAGTGAAGCCGCCTATTTTTCGTCTATTAATCAATCGTTTTTACATAACTTGAGCTGCGGAGTTGAGCGAATGAAATTTAACCCTTTGGTATAATTGATGATTAATTATTAGCGTTTTGAAGCGTCCGTTATCTCAACAAACCTACAATCGATGCGAAAACCCTCGAATGTTTACTTCTCGATCAAAGCCGAACTACTCAAAATTGCAATGAGCAGTCAGTCAAGCAAGGGCGATGCAATCCCATTACTCTTAATATTAAATCCGCAACCATTAATTATTATGAAATTTAGCTAATTACTCGAGTATTCTTTACCTAATGTTTTTCTATTGTTATTTGTTTACGACTTTTCGTATCTATCTTCACAAGTCCACCAATAGGAAAGCATATATGGGGTGTTGTATGTCCAAAGTTTAAGTTATAAAGCACGGGAATTGACTCTAACTCTTGTTTAGATTGTATAATCTTTTTAAGTAAGTCTTCAGATACTTCTGACTTTAATTGAAATTTCCCAATGACTATTCCTTTAACTCTGTCGAAATGTTTTTGGTGAATTAATGATTGCAGATCTCTGTCAAAATTTGAAGGGGATGTTAACTCGTCATCTTCAAGAAATAGTACAGAATTTGTTAAGTCAGGCATAAATTCAGTTCCTTGAAGCAGATTTAAAGTACAAAGGTTGCCTCCAAGTATTTTTCCTTCAGCTTTACCATGATTTAAAACTTTTATGCCATTGTCTTTATAAAAGCTTCTTTTTTCCTGATCTAAAAACCATGAATCATCACTCCATTGTTCGGGGTTTATAACTTCATAAGGATCACTTGAGAATAAACACTTTTTAATATAATTTATTGAAAAATCAATACCTTTAAGCATCCCCAAAGTTGAATATGCAGGCCCTGAGTAAGTTATTAGTCCGGTTTTATGAAATAAGGCATTTGATAAAGCTGTAGTATCAGAATACCCACATATAATTTTTGGATTTTTTTTAACAATATTATAGTCAATATACTTTAGTAATTGATTTACATTATCGCCCCCGATAACAGTAAAGATAGCTTTTACCTTTTTATCTAGGAATGCTTCATGTAAATCTTCAATTCTTTCTTTTATAGATGAAGACGAAAAATCATCTATCGACTCACAGTTTTTTGAAAATGACAATTTGAGGCCAAGCTCTTCAAACCTTGTGTTTGCTATTTCTCGCGTCTCTTGGTCAATAATTGATAAACTTCTTGAAGGCGCAATTATCCTAACTTCATCATTCATTTTTAACTTATTGGGTATTATCAATTTACCTCCTACAAGATACTCTAAACAGCATGCACATCAAAATTGAGCGAACTTCACAGCTTTCAATAAATAGTTCCTAACTCAATACTTTCGGCTTGTCGCTCCTAGCCGCAATATGTGGCGCAGAAAAGCTTGGCTAAAATTAGGAACGAAGTGACGCGGGCTAAGCTTTTTGCGTCCCTTTCATTATTGCTTTGTTATGTGTCATCGCCATATTTGTTTGAGTTAGCTTTAATTTTTGGCATTTGAATTTGTAAAAGTATAAAAACAGGAACTAAGGGTGCAAAAGCAAGCCAAGATAGATTAAGCACAACCCAAAAATAGCTAAACCAGCACATAACCGCAATAAGCGAGAATACTTTGAGTAGTTTGGAAAATATAATGATATCGCCCATTGCGACCATTATACCACCATAAAACAATGCTCCAACTAACACAAAAGCGGGATGAGGAACTTCAATTATTTCACCCTGAAACCAATAGAAAAATTCATATCCATAACTGAATAATAAAGGTGACATGATTGTAAATGCTACAAAGACACCCCAAGAATCATTTCTGTGGTATTTAGCGTATTTATTATTTTTTTCTTGAAGTGTTTCCATATCTACCATGACACATAACGCCAACTTACGGAGTCATGTTGCAGCTTTTTGTTATGTGATTGAGCGTAATTTATGATGAATTTCATTTAATACTTCACTCCCCATTGTTTTGGTAACGAGCTCATTCAATTCACCACTTAGAAACTCTTGCCATGAAACTATCTTACATCCCGAGCAATGAGCATACCTTCCATATGCCGATATCACCGTATAATTATCCATGATTGAGGTTTCATATAATTCCCCCCCTGGATTATCGACTCTCCAACACTCAATAGCTTTAGGCGGGATATAATTCATAGTTTAAAGTGATTCTTTCACAATTTTCTGCCACTCACTAAATGACTCTGCTTCCCAATTGTTGCCAGGCTTTAAACCTTCTGGGGCGTATTCTTTCGGCTTGCCGCCAAACCAATTAAACCACTTAGAAAGACTACCGTCTGGTATCTGGACTAGTGGTACATCAAATTCTTTGATATAGAATCTGGAGCCTTCAGGAAAATCATTCTTACTTGGCAAGTTCATATTATGGCTCCCGAAGATCTCCAACATAACGAGCCTGTAGAATTACTCGCTTTTATTTTATTTTGATTAATGCTTCAACCATAGCCTAGTTCCTATTTTGATTCAATCGACAACTGACTTTCACATAAAATATAAAGGAGGATTTGCTGTTGCTTTAATTGTGCGTATTCTCATGACTTTGATCACCGATTCTCATCAGCTTTGATCACTTGATTTATCATTTTGTAGAGCCGTTTTTAAATTAGCTTAACTGATCATCATCAGTCAATTTATTTAACTGTTT
>NZ_JACJEW010000115.1:0-4041 GCF_014164315.1 Pseudoalteromonas sp. SG44-1 | reverse complement strand
GCTCTGTTGTTTTTAAGCGATTCATAAGATCACAAAACACCATGAATGTTCCCTCGCTTCCCACATTTTTTAATACTATTAGTTCATTGATATATAAAGGCTAATTCTGGGGATACTTTAGCGTTTTAGCTGTGCTTCAGGTTGATTTAATAATTCAATCATAGGATTTTGTGCAGTGATTTTTGCTTTAAGAGCAAAGCCGATCAATAACCCTGCGATAAAGCCACCGATATGAGCGCCATAATCGATACCATCAGGTGCTGCAATCATGCCATAAATATTGATCCCTAACCAAATTACAAAAAACCACACTGCAGATAATTTCTTTTGATAAATGATAAACATAAAAGTAAGGCTGGCGTGCCTAAACCACATTAAGTACATACCAAATAGCCCTGCAATTGCGCCGCTAGCCCCGACACTTGGAATAATCGAGCTGGGATCAACGATAAAGCTAGCAAAAGACGCTGCCAAACCGCATACCATATACCATATTAAAAACTTTTTATGACCTAATACGTCTTCGAGGTTATCGCCAATAATGTATAAAAAGTACATATTACCAATAAGGTGCATTACTGAGCCGTGTAAAAATACACAGGTAATCACACTCCATAAATGTTCGCCTTGAGAGATCTTACTTGGATTCATTGCAAACAATTCGAGGGTTGCACTGAATGCCCCTGCATTGAAAAAATACAAGGCAAAAACAATGGCATTGAGTGCAATTAAACTGCGAGTAACCCACGGCGTTTGTTTTGGCTTTAGGTTATATTCAACGGGCATTTGCGTTAAAAATTGAAACAGATAAGTTTTCCAACTAACTTTTTGGTTTAGCTTGTCTAGGCTTGCTTTGAGCTCAGGACTGTTTTCAACGCTTTCTAATTGATTTTTTTCAATCCAACTACCATCACAATGACGGCAAACATCAATTTCGGTATGAAAATCTTCGAGTAAATGAAAGCGCTCAAGGTTCTTATTGCAATCAGGGCAGTCTAGTCTTGAAATACCTAATGATTTACCAAAATGAGTCTCGTATTTTTCACCAATAGGACCTTCGTTGATTTCGGCAATCATCCGGTTAACTTCGTTTTTTTCAAACCATAAGCCACCGCATTCGCGACAGATATCTATCTCTTCACCTTGATAATGAGTAACATCCAAAGGGTGATCTTTGCAGTGAGGGCAGCGTTTAGTTGGCATTATCAGCGTCCTTTAATGAGCCGATAATAATATCGTTTTGTTGTAATTCTTGTTGTAAATTTAATGCACTAGTTTTTAGTTGAGGTAATGTTTGTTGCTCAATACTATCGGCAATTTGGTCTAGTTCAATAGACGCTTGTCGCGCAGACATTTTACGCCTTAACGCCGCTTCAATTACACACTCAGCACAACTATAAAAACGACGAATTTGTGTTAAAAATATACTCGGCGTTTCAAGTGTTGTGAACAAGTACTGCATGGTATGCCAAATATATTTTTCAAACGTGGGCTTATTATACTCAAGCTCACTCGTATGTGGGCTTTGTACTAAAAGTAACGAATAGCGTTTTATATTCTCTAAATTATCATATAATGAAGTATGCAAATAATAGTTATCTTCCATTTTACTATAGGAATCAAATTTAAGCACTTGCTCTAAACCGCTTTTCGCAGCTAGGTAAACACCAAAGATAGTTGAAACTACTAAAAGCACTTGATTCAACCAAAAAATAGTGCTTTTTAGCTCTTTATTATCAACTATTTTAAGTGCGTTAGGTATTCGTGTGGAGATTTTATTTAAGCTGTCAGAATAGTTTTGTGATGACTCCAAAATTAATATCCTTATTCTTTACTGTCCATTTAATGAGCGCAATAGAATACGGGTATTTCTTTAATGCGACAATAACTTTGTATGTAAACTATACTTAATTTTTAATAAAGATAACACAAAGTGATGATGGCAAGAATACACTTGCCACCAGGGGTACTATAACGCAGATTGGCTTGCTTCAATTTGATCTAATTCGATAGTCAGGATCGTTTTCTTGTCAACAGTAACCCACTTTCTATAGGTTAAGTAACCATCTTTAGTAACTTCGATGTCGTATTTACCTTCATCGAGTTCAATACCAGCTTCGTATTTCGGCTTTATATTCATAATGCGAATACGGGCGTCATCAGGAGAAGTAATAACAGTCAATGATATTGCACTGTTAACTTCTTCTGCGACAACAACTGGTTGTTCAACTGGGGCTGCCTGTTGTTCAACTTTTGGGCTGCTTGAACAACCTGATAGCATCACTATAGCAACCAGCGCACTTAATTTTTTCATAATTACTCCATTAAATTGTTCATTATAAACATCTTTGTTTATATCACTTTTAGCAACGAAAAATCATGGAGTAACAATAGGAAGGATTATATTTCTACTAGAGTCTTCCATGACTTTTATATTTACTTTAACTATAAATCAAATGGCATTTTAGTATGTATAAGGATGAGGTTCAAATCATAGTTGCAAAAAATACCAGTTTTTCCTTGTTTTGTTATATTTATAACAATAAAAGAAACAATTTCATTATGATTATGATAAATATTAGCTTAGAGCTTTACTCTTTTTAAGCTTAGCAAATCGTTGCCATGTACCCCAGATTGAAATAGTCACAAGCAGAAATACCGTGATGTAAAAGGCCATAATAGCCACTTTGATCATTAGTAAACATGCGATAATAATGGCGAAGATGATCGCGATACGAATAACCGGGCTTTTGATAAATTTACTTGAAAAAAGTAAGGCGGTTAGGCTTAGCTTGCTACGGGTGTTTTTCTTAACATCCATGTTTTTTGTCCTTAGTGTTTTTGTATTAGAGTAATTTACTTATTTAAGTTAGTGCGTATTTTGTGCAGTAATAACGTCATCATCGTGATTGTTACGCTCAAAGTTGAGATTAAATTGGCCTTGGCGATTAATGGTAAAAATAGCGCGTGTCCAGTTTTCGGGTTGCTGCTTTGTGGCTTTATCAAATACTTGTTTGAATAAATTGACTATCTCGTCTTTCACGGTAATTGGCTGTTCACTTGAGTCATCTGCTGTTTGATAATGGGCTTTGCATTCAAGTACGTTTTCATCTTCGCAATTTAAAATGAGTTGTGCTTTAAGCCACGGCTCATTAATTTGCTGATAAAGGTACTGACCGAGTTGTTGTGGGATGTTTGTAATGTCAGGTTTCATGTGCTGTCCTTAGTATTATAAATGAGCTTTAAATTAAATGATCAAACATAAAGTTTGTAAATATATGTCAGCCGAAAGACATCGCATTAAGGAATTTTTGGAAATTATCAAAAGCTTTGTAAAAAACAGGCGATAATTCTTCAGATTCATTATGATCCCATATTACTACTTTAGGATTTATTGCATCTTCTTTGAAGTCTAGGCATAAAAAATCACCACCAAAAAGATAAGCAAAAGGTAAGGTCTCGGCTCCAACCAAGTCTTCGTTAGCTGTAAGTCTTTCCTCAATTTGAGCCATTACTACTTTAATTTCGTATTGCATCAGTCCACTATCGAGTTTTTCATCTTCCGAAACTATTAAAAATCTTTCCAATACCCGCTCTTCAGAGTTAATTCTTATAATAGCTTCCTCTGGGGATGCACCATTGAATTCTAAAATAAACTCTCTGTAGCTAATTGGTAAGTTAATATTAAAAAACATTTCTAATGAATATAGCTCATCATGTGTTACTGAAACTTTTTTCTTTAAGTCTAAGTTTTTCATTAAGTTATGTGTGCCAAATAAAGCTCGTTTAAGTCCTCAACTAATCACATTTGCATACAGCGTTATTCGTACTGCTTAATAGCGCCACGTACCATAGAAGCCATATCAATAATTTCCATATCCCCCATGTCGGCAATTAAATTCAAATGGGCAAAAAAATCGCACTTTTCAATATTCTTGATTTTTTTCTCGCCACCCATAAATAAAAATGGCGCAAAGCCGTACACTTCATCAGCATTGAGTGGGCCATGTTTTTTTAATGCCGCAGGAAAAAGTGGTTTCT
>NZ_JACJEW010000114.1:0-4162 GCF_014164315.1 Pseudoalteromonas sp. SG44-1 | reverse complement strand
ACATCATCACATTGAGATAATGCTTTTTCAACCGCTTGAACTTTAAATTCTTGTGTAAATCGACGTCTCATTTTTATCTGCCTCTATTAAAAGTTAGAGGCGACAACTATCCTGACACAGGGGGGCTTAGATGAAGCAATCTTAGCCCTTCATGAAAGCCAAACAACAGAAGCTAAAAATATGCTGGAAAAGATCTTTACCTCAGATGAAGATGAAAGCGATTATATTGAAGTCTCAGAGCTGACAAACGAAGTTGAAGGATTAGATCAGGCTCATAGCCAGTTGTTTGAAAAGCTATGTGCTAAAGCGCAATGGGGTCGCGAAGAGGTAGCTCAAATGTGTAGTGAGCTAAAATTAATGGTCGATGGTGCTATAGAAACCATTAATGACTGGTCATTTGATTTAGTGGATGCACCAGTAATTGATGATGACGGTGATATATACATTGATGAAGAAATAGTCGAAGAGATAAGGGAGTTATAACAATGGCAGCAAAAAAAATCAGATCAAAAGAGCGCGATGCAATTATACAGTCTCTTAAATCGGGTGTTACCCCAAAAGTCGGCATACAACATATACAAGTAGGTCGTGGTAATGAGCTTAAAGCGCTCATTAAAGATATCGACAGAGTGACAGAGGGCGGCTCTGCTTTTCGGTTAATTATTGGCGAATACGGCTCAGGTAAAACATTCTTTTTAAGTGTAGTAAGAGCGATAGCATTAGAGCGCAAGTTAGTTACTGTTAATGCAGATCTATCTCCTGACCGTCGTATTCATGCATCATCTGGACAAGCCAGAAACTTGTATTCTGAGTTAATGAGAAACATGTCTACTCGTAATAAGCCTGATGGTAATGCATTGACCAGTGTTGTTGAAAAGTTTATTACCGAGGCACGAAAAGAAGCAGATAATACAAGCAAGGAAATAACCACAGTGATCCACGAAAGGCTCGCGTTTGTAGGTGGTTACGACTTTGCAAAAGTTATAGAAGCATACTGGACTGGCCATGAAACAGATAACGAGCAACTTAAGAACAACGCTGTAAAATGGTTAAGAGCAGAGTATGCAACAAAAACAGATGCTCGCAAAGATCTTGGTATAAGAAGTATTATCTCAGATGCGTCGTTTTATGACTCTCTAAAGCTTATGAGTTTATTTGTAAGGCAAGCTGGCTATGAAGGGTTATTAGTTAACCTCGATGAAATGGTAAATTTATACAAACTCAATAGCACCCAAGCACGATTATCAAATTACGAGCAAATTCTAAGAATACTCAACGACTGCTTACAAGGATCGGCTGAGTACTTAGGGTTTTTACTCGGTGGTACACCCGAGTTTTTACTTGATCCAAGAAAAGGGTTATATAGCTATGAGGCGCTGCAATCTCGTTTAGCTGGCAATACGTTTGCAAAGCAAGCTGGTGTTATTGATTACTCATCTCCAGCATTGCATTTGGCAAGTTTAACGCCAGAAGAATTATTCATATTACTTAAAAACCTTAGGCATGTTTTCGCATCAGGTGATGAATCGCTATATTTAGTTCCTGACGAGTCCCTTAAAGCATTTTTAGTCCATTGCAGTAAAACAATTGGAGACGCTTACTTCAGAACGCCAAGAAATACGATTAAGGCGTTTTTGGATATGCTTGCCGTGATTGATCAAAACCCAAGTATTTCTTGGGACAGCTTAATTAAAAATGTTGATATTGCAGAGGAGAAGCCTTCCGATGTAGAGTTAGAAATTGAATCTGAGGACGATGAGCTAGCTGATTTTAAATTATGATTGATGCACACGAAAGGCTTGATTTTCGCATTCAGCAGTGGATTTTTAAACAAGGCTGGGATCGACTCAGAGAGATACAATGTTTAGCAATTGACCCTATCCTCTCAGGAAAGACTGATGTGCTTATTAGTGCCTCTACTGCCGCAGGAAAAACCGAAGCATTTTTTTTACCTGCAATAAGTAGTATCGCAGATCAAGTAAGCGGTGTAGGTATTTTATATATCAGCCCGCTAAAGGCGTTAATAAACGATCAAGATCGAAGGCTAGAAAGCTTGTCAGACTTGTTAGACATACAAGTTACACCTTGGCATGGTGATAGCCCTCAAGGTCGAAAAAATAAGCTGAAACGAAATCCATCTGGCATCATGTTAATAACGCCAGAGTCCCTAGAGTCATTATTAATAAGAGACAGTGGCTGGGTAAAATCTGCTTTTCAGAATTTAAAGCATATAGTTATAGACGAATTTCACGCATTTATTGGTACTGAGCGTGGCCATCACTTGTTGAGCTTACTGCACCGCTTAGAGCATCTGCTTGGCCGTGTAAACGCACCAATACCCAGAACCGCTTTAAGTGCCACTTTAGGTGACTTAGAAAGTGTCCCGGCGTCTTTAAGACCCAATAAATCGTTGTCTTGTAAAATAATAAAGCAAACGCAGTCTTCATCAACGTTAAAAATGCAAGTGAAGGGATACATTGAAAGCGCTGTAGTAATAGATGAGGCGGTTACTGCGGAGCAAAGCGTATGTAACGATTTATATGGCCTTTGCCGTGGTGGGAACCACTTAGTGTTTGCAAACAGCAGAAGTCGCACTGAAAGCATTGCGACCACTCTTGCTGAGATGTGTGAGATTAACACTGTGCCTAACGAGTTTTTTCCACATCACGGCTCGTTAGCCAAAGAAATGCGAGAAACACTTGAAGCTCGGCTTCAGCAAGATCAAATGCCTACTACAGCAGTGTGTACTATGACTTTGGAGTTAGGCATTGATATAGGCAAGGTTAACTCTGTCGTGCAAGTTACTGCGCCGCATTCTATTGCAAGTTTACGGCAGCGCATGGGTCGTTCAGGTAGGCGTGGTGGCGCTAGTATTTTGCGAATGCTGATAACTGAGGCTGACCTTACAGAAAAATCGAGTATTGTAGATAAACTGCGGCTTGAATTGGTTCAATCGCTAGCGATGATACGTTTATTGGTTGCAAGTAAGTGGTACGAACCAGCAGACACTTCGCTCTATCACTTTTCAACATTACTTCATCAAGTTTTAGCTCTCATCGCGCAATGGGGGGGGATAAGAGCAGATCAAATCTACGTATTACTTTGTAAAGACGGTCCATTCCAACAAGTTACTGTTACACATTTTAAAGATTTGCTATCTCATATGGGTAAGGTAGATCTTATTACCCAGTTAGGTAGTGGTGAACTGGTTTTAGGTTTTATGGGTGAAAAAATAACAAATCATTATACGTTTTATGCCGTTTTTAAAACCCCTGAAGAATTTAGAATTATAACGGGTAGTAAAACACTAGGGACATTACCCGTAGATAGCCTTATTTTAGAGGGCCAACATATTGTATTTGCGGGTAAACGTTGGGTGGTTGAGCTAGTCGATACAGACAAAAAAGTGATTTCAGTACAGCATGCAAAAGGAGGGAAACCACCTAAATTTGGTGGTTCAGGGATGGCTGTACATGATGTAGTGAGACAAGAAATGCTTAAAATACTGGAAGAAGGTGACTACAGAGTTCAAGTTGGTGAACAAAGAATTGAATTTGGTGATGCAGTTGCTCAAGCACTTTTCAAAGAAGGTGCTGACTTTTTTAAAACTGCAAAACTTGAAAGTACGCATTTCTTACAGTATGGCAATACAGCCGTTGTTTTGCCCTGGGCCGGCGATAAAGTTGTAAATACACTCGTTGCAGTACTTATACACAAAGGGTTTGGAGCAGGTGCATTTGCAGGAATTATAGAAGTTGAGAATACCTTAATTGATGATGTCATCGGGGCTCTTAAAAGCTTTCGAGATGCTCAAACCATATCAGCAATTGATTTAGCTGATGCTATTGCAGAAAAAGCCATAGATAAGTTTGATGAATATTTACCTCAAGAAATTCTTGCAAAAGGGTATGCCGCTAGAGCATTTGATGTAGAGAAGGCCCGAGTATTAGTCAAAGAATTGCTCATGGCAAGATTTAAACAAGCCAAAGAGGTTAAATTATGACTTCACACATTATATTCATCAATGTCCGGAAACAGCACAGAGCCGTCATTCGGATCTAAATTGTTTATGCCCCCAAAATAATTTAACGTAAATACTCTAAAGCAAACTGTAATAGAGATCTGCATAATGCTTTACCTTAGTTAGTTAAATTTTCTGAAA
>NZ_JACJEW010000113.1:0-4197 GCF_014164315.1 Pseudoalteromonas sp. SG44-1 | reverse complement strand
AATGGATATAACGGCCCCCTCCTAAGGGGCAGTTACAGGTGCGATTCCTGTAGGGGCTACCAATAAAATCAATGAGTTACATGGTTTTTTCTTCCACTTATTTTTTATAGCACATTTATAGCATCGTAAATTGAAATATAAAAAATTTAGCGCTGTCCTTTTATTAAAGTACCCAAATTACATCCAGTTTGCTTTCGCCATGAGCGGACCTTCAAGCGTAACTCGTTTCTGCCCCGAAACAAGCTAACGCAATTACTCTAAAGATCGGCTTTGAACGACAAGCAGACACTAGTAGATAGTAAACTCACAGGGTATGCTACCTTGCAAAGTCTTGCTGATAAATGATACCTACAGGTAAATATGCGAAATTTTCTTGTCTTATTAATTACGATTCTTGCTTGTAAGTCATTCACAGCTACAAATAAGGAACCTAGGGGTATAAAATGGCACGTAGAATGCTAATTTGATGTAGGTTATCATCACCTGAACACCTCCGCTTTAATTGTTTTTTGGCGAATTTATTGTGTGCTTAAATATTCAGTTAATGTTTGGTTATAGATAAATACTTAGGTACAACCAATTATGCTTGACGCTTTCCTAGAGCAGTTACAAAAAAATGACTTTACTCGACACGAAGTAGAACAGCTAAAGCAATCTGCAAAGCTTTGTTCTTTGCCTAGTCGGCATATTTTTTTCCATCAAGGGGAAGTTGCAAAAGAGATTTTCTTTCTATTAGAAGGAATATGTCACGCTGTTTATTTTACTGACAAGGGCAAAGAGTTTAGCAAACAGTTTTATTGGGAAAATGACTGGATCATTGGTTTTGAAAGCCTAGTTAACCAAACGCCATCACCATACCAACTTGAATCACTTACCTCTTGCTCGATTATGTCTCTCCCTATCGAAACATTAAGAACATGGCGTAAGAATAAATATAGTATTTATCTCAAGCTATTGGAAATACAACTGATGTATAAAGAAAACAAAGAACGTTTTATGTTGCTTTATACTCCAGAAGAACGCTATCAACAGTTCTGTAACAGTTATCCTAACTTGTTAGAGCGCCTCACCGATTATCAAATTGCAGCTTATCTTGGCATTACACCGATCAGCCTGAGTCGTATCAAAAAACGCAATCCAACTTAACAATTGTTAATGTCTAGACTTATTCACCTTGCTACATTTCGGATATCAATATGTGTAAGGCTGAATTAAAATGATTACTTGGCAACTCCATCCGTTTCCCCAATTAACAACAATGCAACTATATCAACTGCTAAAACTCAGAGTTGACGTGTTTGTTGTCGAGCAAGAATGTCCCTATCCTGAGTTGGATGGTAAAGATCACCAAGAAGGTGTTTACCACTTACTGGGTTATCAAGGTGGCAAGTTAATGGCCTGCGCACGCTTAATGTCAAAGGGGGTTAGTTATCCATCCGTCAGTATTGGTCGTGTTGCTATTTCAAAAAATTCTCGTGGAGGGGGCATAGGGCATCAACTGGTACAAGAGGCTCTATGTGCATGTGACAAGTTGTGGCCCAGAGAGTCAATCGAAATTGGCGCTCAAGAACACCTATCAGAATTCTACCAAAACCATGGATTTATGCCGACTTCTGTAATGTATTTGGAGGATGACATCCCACATATCGATATGAAGTTGGAAAAATAACAGTGTCTTTTCCTGTGGTAAACCTCGCGATTATCTTTCTCATATTAGGTAATCTTGCTGCTTCACTATCTGATGTCGCAGTTAAGTTACTTAATGGGGAGGTATCAGCCTTTCAATACATTTTTATACGGCAATTATTTTCTACTTTAGTTATTTATCCTTTATGGTTAAAGCAGTCCAAGCAAAAGCGAAAACTGTATAGCGCTAAACTCAATCTATTTAGGGCACATCTAATTATAATAGGCAGTGGTTGCATGGTAATTGCAATCACTCACTTAACTTTAGCTACGGCTAATGCGATTTTTCATGCTGCGCCACTAATGATGCTTCCATTATCGATTTTACTTCTCCAAGAGAAACTAACGATTAAGAGCAGTGTATTATCTCTTATAGGGTTTTCAGGAGTGATTGTGGTTTTAAGACCATCAGAATTTGAATTGGCGGTAGTCTTCGCCCTTGTTACTACATTTACAATTGCCTTGTTCAACCTTACCGCGAAAAAATTACCAACGGAGCAAACTGTTGTCAGCACGCTTTTTTGGACATCATTACTTTCACTACCGATCTCTGGCTGCCTAGCTATATTCCATTGGGTGCCTCTTTCGACCACGAATCTGCTGTTCATTTTGGCAAGTGCAACTTTGGTTCTTACTTACAACGGATTAGCTGTTGCTTCGTATCAACGAGCACCTGCTAATTCTATTGCCCTAGCAGAGAACTCAGGACTGGTATTTGTCACCTTATTTGGTGTTACTTTATTCAATGAAGTGCCAGACTTTTTTACCATATTAGGGATATTGATGATCATACTACCTTTATTACCTTGGAAAATGTTGTTACAAGTAAATCGGTTGAATCAACCGTCCGAATAAACCCAAAAGGCATAGGCGAAAGTGAATTAGAAAATATATTGATGACATCTACCATGAATATAAACCCAACCAATGAAGAGCTGGTAATTGCTCGTGAATGTGTAGAGCGTATTTGACCGTAAGCCTTGCAGCCAATAAAAAGCCCGAGCGTTTAAACTCGGGCTTTTTATTGGCTGCGGTTTATTGAATTTGAAGTTATCGACTAAGCATGCTCAAACATCAGGAAAAGATAAACCACAAACAGAACCAAATGCGTTGCGCCATGCAATACATTGGTTCGGCCACTACTGAATGTTACCTTGCACACCATTAAAGTGGTGACAAGTAATACCAAATCAGAAGAGGATAGACCAAGACGAACCTCTTGATCCATCATCGCGCCGATGAATAGAACGGCTGGCACAGTAAGCGCGTGATCCGCACCACCAGTTTTGGACACCTAATTAAGTGAGTACAATCACTAATGAGGTGAACCATGACAAACAAGAAAAAACGTATTCTCCATTCTGCTGAATTTAAAGCAGAAGCACTGAAACTAGCAGAAAAGCTGGGAGTAGCTACGGCAGCGCAGCATCTCTCGTTACACGAATCCCAGATCTACGGTTGGCGTAAAGCAGCCAAGAAAGATACTAGCACCAGTCAGCGGGAAAAAGATCTAGCCGCTGAAGTCGCAAAGCTCAAAAGGCAATTGGCTGAGCAAGCTGAAGAGCTAGATATCGTAAAAAAGGCCGCCACCTACTTCGCGAAAAATCTAAAGTAGATAGCTACGAATTTATGCTCGAACACCTGCTGTGCTTCAGTGCTGTCCGCATGGCTAAGGTGTTCGGGGTTTCACGAAGTGGGTTTTATTACTGGATTAAGCATCGCCACAAGGCCACTCAGCGCGAGGTCACTCGCCAAGAGCTTGATACGAAGGTCAAAAAGGCTTTTGACAACAGCAAAGGCCGTGATGGTTCAAGGCGCATCCAGAAAGAGCTGGCAGAGAACGGTGATAGCCGTAATGTTAAAACCATTGCCGCTAGTATGAAGCGTCAGGATTTAACGCCGAAAGCGGCACGTAAGTTTAGGTGCACTACGGATAGCAAACATAAAATGCCAGTTGCTCCGAACCTGCTGGCTCAGGATTTTAACGCGGAGGCTCCGAATCAAAAGTGGGCGGGAGACATCACCTATGTTGCGACAAGTGAAGGCTGGCTGTATTTGGCGGTAATTATTGACCTTTATTCAAGGCAAGTAGTCGGCTGGTCTATGGATACCAGAATGACCGCAACACTGGTCTGCGATGCATTATCAATGGCCTTGTTCCGTCGTGGGTTCCCTGAGCAGGTGATCGTTCATAGTGACCGAGGTAGTCAGTACTGCTCAAAAGATTATCGAGACATCATAACCGCTTATAATCTAAAGCAAAGTATGAGTAGGAAAGGAAACTGCTGGGATAATGCTTGTGTTGAGAGCTTCTTCCATTCAATGAAGGTTGAAGCGATCCAATATGAGCCGATCATGACGCGAGACGAGATGCGTCAAACGCTCTTTGAATACATCGAGGTTGATTATAATCGGACAAGAAGGCACAGTGCTCTCGGGTATCTAAGTCCAGTTAACTTTGAAAATAAAAATGTCGCTTAATGAAGTGTCCAGTCTGGCTGGAGCAGATCA
>NZ_JACJEW010000112.1:0-4416 GCF_014164315.1 Pseudoalteromonas sp. SG44-1 | reverse complement strand
AGCAAACTCGCACTTTTTAGCAGAGATAAGCAAACTCGCACTTTTTAGCAGAGATAAACAAACTCGCACTTTTTATCAGACATAAGCAAACTCGCACTTTTAATAAGTAACCAGCAAACTCGTATCAAATATGCGGCTAATAATTAACCTGCTACTGCCTTTGTTGCGTATAACTTTAAAAAAAGTTCAATAATTATCGTAATAAGTGTAAATCCGTCAGTTAATTGATGAATTTTTTTGCTACAATTGTCTGGCAAGTAATGTGAGTGAGTTCAACAGCACCATGTGCAGTTTATCTGCTTCCTTTTAGTGAGGTTGATCTTGGTCAGTATATTGTTTTTGTAAAAGTCATATCATAGAAACGGCTCTATGCTCGAGCTAACTTAGTCAATTAGTTGATAAAGTCGGGATTATTCGAGCATGAGGCTGTTAATAACCTTGTTTTAATCAAGGGTTTTAATTATGATCGCTTCTATTTTAAAATTTCGAAAAATTAACCTGCTGTAACTGATGTTCTCAATATAGCAAGTGTTGAGAATCATAGTGGAGATAAGTGGATGAGCAATGCGCCTGTAGACAATGGCCGACGTCGCTTTTTAACCATAGCTACCTCTGTTGTAGGTGGTGTTGGTGCGGCTGGGGCTGCTGTTCCTTTTATTGCGTCTTGGAATCCAAGTGAGCGAGCTAAATCTGCGGGTGCGCCTGTAGAAGTAGATATCAGCAAACTTGAGCCGGGACAATTAATACGTGTCGAGTGGCGTGGTAAACCTGTATGGGTTGTATCACGAACCCCTAAAATGCTTGAGCAGATGAAAGAACACGAAGGTCAACTTCGTGATCCGCAATCGCAAGAGCCACAACAATTAGAATCATCAACCAATGATTTCCGTTCATTACGCCCTGAGATATTTCTCGCGGTAGGTATTTGTACGCATTTAGGGTGTTCACCTGGCTTTTTCCAAGGTAATTTTGGTGAAAAGGTTGAGGGAACAGATGATGGTTTCTACTGTCCATGTCACGGTTCTAAATTTGATATGGCTGGCCGTGTATTTAAATCGGTACCTGCCCCGTTAAACTTAGAAATACCACCTTACACATTTCTTGATGATACCACTATTTTAGTGGGCGAAGAAAAAGGGGTAGCCTAATGTTCGGTAAAATTATTGGTTGGATAGACGACCGTATCCCAATGACACGTGTTTGGAACATGCATATTGCACAGTATCCAGCACCGAAAAACTTTAACTTCTGGTATTTCTTTGGCTCATTGGCCATGTTAGTACTAGTAAACCAAATTCTTACCGGGATTTGGTTAACGATGAACTTTGTTCCGTCTTCTGAGGGCGCATTCGCTTCAGTAGAATACATCATGCGTGATGTAGAATACGGCTGGTTACTACGTTATTTGCACTCAACAGGTGCATCAGCGTTTTTCATCGTTGTATATATGCATATGTTCCGTGGCATGATCTACGGTTCTTACCAAAAACCACGTGAATTACTGTGGTTATTCGGTATGTTTATCTTCTTAGCGTTAATGGCTGAAGCATTCATGGGTTACTTATTACCATGGGGTCAAATGTCATTCTGGGGTGCACAGGTAATCATTTCACTATTCGGGGCTATTCCGGTTATTGGTGATGACTTAACACTTTGGATCCGTGGTGATTATGTAATATCAGGTGCAACGCTTAACCGCTTCTTTGCATTACATGTTATTGCTTTACCATTGGTTATCGTAATTTTAGTATTCTTACACATTGTGGCACTGCACGAAGTGGGTTCAAATAACCCTGACGGTGTTGAGATCAAGCGTAAGAAAGGCTCTGTTGCTGAAGAAGATAAGCCTAAATTTAAATTCCATGAGTATTACACTGACAAGAAAGATATTGTTGATGCGATTCCGTTCCATCCTTATTACACAGTAAAAGATATTGTGGGTGTGGTTGGTTTCTTAATCTTGTTTTGTTGGGTGGTGTTCTTTATGCCTGCGATGAATGGTTTCTTCCTTGAAGGACCAAACTTTGAAGCGGCAAACCCACTTAAAACACCTGAACATATTTTCCCAGTTTGGTACTTTACGCCATTCTATGCAATCTTACGTGCAATCCCAGATAAACTAATTGGTGTTGCTGCGATGGGTGCATCGATTGTAGTGCTGGCGTTATTACCTTGGCTTGACCGTGGCACAGTGAAATCGGTTCGTTACCGTTGTGGCTTCCATAAATGGAACATCGCAGGTTTTGTTGTTACTTTCGTGCTTCTTGGTTGGGTGGGTGCAACTCCACAAACTGATATGAAGACGATCATTTCACAAATCTGTACTGTGACTTACTTTATGTTCTTCGTACTGTTGTTTGTATACAGTAAGAATGAAAAAACTAAGCCATTGCCAGAGAGGTTAACGAAATGATGAAAAAGCTAATTATCGGTTTATTTGCTTTATCAATAAACGTATTGCCGGCAATGGCGGCAGGTCCATCGGTTCCATTAATGGAAGCCGGTAATGACCTAACTGATCAGCCTTCGTTGCAACGTGGTGCAAAGTTGTTCATGAACTACTGTCTTGGTTGTCACCAAATGCAGTATCAGCGTTATGAGCGTACTTTCCGTGATATCGGTATTCCAACAGCCGTTGGCCTTGAGCAGTTAATTTTTGACGGTTCAAAAGTTGGTAGCCATATCACTAACGCAATTACTAAAGATGATGCAGCAAAATGGTTTGGTGCGGCTCCGCCGGATCTAACTCTAATTGCACGTGTAAAATCTCCGGATTATATTTACACGTACTTAAAGTCATTTTATAAAGATGAATCTCGTCCGTTTGGAGTTAACAATATTGTTTTCCCATCGGTAGGTATGCCTCACGTTTTGCAAGAACTGCAAGGTTTACCAACGCCTATTACTGAAGAAGTCGAAGAACATGGTCACACTGTGACTAAAGTTATTGGTACTGAAACAGATGGGACTGGCGAAATGAGTGTAGACGAGTACGATCAAGCGGCTCGTGACTTAACTAACTTCCTTGAGTACGTGGGTGAACCTTCACGTCTTGAATCAGAAGCGTTAGGTATCAAGGTTATCGGATTCTTAGTTATCCTATTTATCTTGGCATTCATGTTGAAGAAAGAATACTGGAGAGATGTTCATTAATTTTGAACATATTTAAAGGTAATTTTGCAATAGGGGCTTAAGCCCCTTTTGCTGTTTTTGTTATTTAATGGAGGTAGGCATGGCCGTAGCTGCCAATAAGCGCCCTGTAATGACCCTTTTTTCTGGTGCTAACTGTATGTATAGCCATCAAGTACGCATTGTACTTGCTGAAAAAGGCGTAAGTGTAGATATTCATCTGGCCGAAAAGGACAACCTGCCAGAAGCACTTCATGAAATTAACCCTTACGGTACAGTGCCAACACTGATTGACCGTGAGCTTGGTTTATATCAGGCAAACATCATCATGGAATACCTTGATGAACGTTTTCCTCACCCTCCACTAATGCCTGTTTATCCGGTAATGCGTGGCCGCAGCCGTTTAATGATGCATCGCATCGACACAGATTGGTACAGCCTTGCTGCTAAAATTTATGCTAATGGCGCTGAATCAGCGCAAGCGCGTAAAGAACTAACAGAAGCTTTACTTGCTGTTTCAGCAATCTTTACTGAAGCTCCTTACTTTATGAGTGAAGAGTTTAGTTTAGTTGATTGTTACTTAGCACCATTACTATGGCGTTTACCAGAGCTTGGTATTGAGCTAACTGGTGCAGGTTCTAAAGAGATGAAAGAATATATGATCCGTTTATTTGAGCGTGAATCATTCCAAGCTTCTCTTACTGAAACTGAGCGCGAGATCCGTTTGTAATGACGCCTAATCGTCCTTATTTACTTCGTGCTTTCTTTGATTGGATTGTTGATAATCAGTGTACACCGCATTTAGTGGTTAATGCTGATTTTCCAGCCGTGCAAATACCAACACAGTTTGTTCAAGATGGACAAATTGTGTTGAATATTAGCCCATCAGCTGTCACACAATTCTCAATGGATAATCAGCAGTTAAGCTTTAGTGCCCGCTTTGGTGGTCAGCCAATGCAAGTATACGTGCCAATTGGTGCCGTGCTTGCGATCTATGCCCGCGAAAACGGTGAAGGCACTGTGTTTACTGCAGATGAGTTTTTAGAAGATGAAGACGAGTTTGCAGCTGAGTTAGAAAGTGTTGATATCGCAGATGAATTATTACCTGACGAGCCAGCTCCTTCTAAGCCTGAAAAGAAAAAAGGCTCACACTTACGTGTTATTAAGTAATATGTAATTGTTTGATAAAAACCGCTGATTAAGCGGTTTTTTTATGCCTGTATAAAAGTAGACTGAAGGTCAAAGGTAAAAGGTAAAAGGTAAAAGGTAAAAGGTAAAAGGTAAAAG
>NZ_JACJEW010000111.1:0-4521 GCF_014164315.1 Pseudoalteromonas sp. SG44-1 | reverse complement strand
TGGCGAGGGTCGTCAATTGATTCGAAATATTTAAATAGTTGAATATCAGGCATGGGGGCTCCTTAAAAAGGAGTATAAGATCATACTTTTAAGTCAAGGTAAAGTTCGTGATCTTGCCCTGGGGTTATACTCAGCCACTTGTAAATAATAAAGATGAAACTAGCCGAGCGCAAAATCGCCGTGTACATATTGCCGCTTATGCGATTAGCCAGCTCTCGGTTTGCCCATCACGCGAAGGTATGGATAGCTTAGAGCGCTTTCGTAATTTAACCGTGGTTAACGACATAAAAGTAGGTGAAACTGCCGATGAAATGGCGTGGCAAATGATCAACATTGCTTTGGGTGTGATGGCATTTATTCCGGCAACAGCACCGATTGCTGCAGCGGTGGCAGTAATAAAAGCGGGCGCTGCAGTAGCTACATCGGCTGCAAATTTAATGGATGAAGTACTGCTCGATAATACCTGTAAAAAGTATTATGCAGAGATTCAAAGAGATAAACGTCTAGGCCAAGAATGCGCGGCTAATCAAGGGATGATGCACGAGCTGCTTAATGAATTTAAAGAGAGCGAAAGTACAGAACAAAGTACGCAGTGGGCTGCGCAATTTAGACTGCGCTCAGAGGCAATCTCGGGCCTGATGGGCTTGTTATTAAGAGCACAGCGTGAAGGGGATAAAAGCGAGTACTACACCAATCTAGAGCGCTATAAAGTAAAACAATACATAGAAAACTTTTTATTGGGTGATAGCTGGGCGCTCCCTAATTTACCCGGTGCATCAATTCGTATGGATACCTTTTGGGTGTTTTTAATCGACAGTATCGCAGCTCAAAAGCAAAACGCAGGTAATGAAAAAAAAGCGCTCTATGGTTTTAGTGACAATTACAGCCTGTTAGATAAAGCCGCACGTAAAGCTGTGGTAAAAGATCCCGAAAATACGCTTTATATGCAATCTCAATTTAATCCTTACGGCTTTTATATGATGGCGGTGCCAACACTCGCGCGTGAACATAATTATATTACCGCTGAGTTTCAAAGTTACTTTCCTATTCATACCTTTGGCACACAAGAAAAAGAAGGTAGTAAATACCTTGAAAGCTTTGCAAACACATTTGAGCCGGTGTTTTCTGAGTATGGTGAGGCGAGCTATCACCACAGCGCTATATACTATCAATGCCCAACCTCAAAAAAATGGTTGCCAATTATTGCCAACAAACTAAAGCGCTTAACGCCATTCACACCTATTCGTGTTTTAGTGGTGTTTAACAATACGATGACCGGTATTGCCCCTATTACCTTTAAAGTAACGCGCTGTGATGGGGTAAATAACGAGCTTGCTTATAAAGAGTTGGTAAGGCCACTTGTCGAGTCTGAGCTATTAGAGAGCGAAAAGCACTTTGCAGGAAAGTTTGGCTGTGTGTTTACGCCGTTTTTTCAGTTAGGGCCAAAAACATATTTGGGTACTAAACCTATGGTGCATAAAGAAGCTTTTTACCCATTTATGCATGACTCTGCACTTGAATATTATCGAGCTAAAAACTTTGCTGACATGCGTTATTACATTAGTGCCCAAGTTGGCAGTAGTAGTGAAGTAGTATTACCTTTAATGGGGGAGCATGAAGAGAATAACGATGAAATGATTTTTGACTCCGGCTATTTAAATATTCTTAATGGGCTTGGTATAAAAAATAAGTATATAGCTACCGACTTTTATGTAGATTTAAATACAGAACGTGATGGTGGCAATGAAGAGTCACTACTAATAAAAGATTTTTTAACCAGTAAAAGTTCTAGCTTTGTTCGTCCTGAACTTTTTGCCGGGGAGAAAAGTGTTCGGATATTGGTGCGTTTTGGTGGTGAAGGGAAGCCTTATTTAATAACCAGTAAAATACAAAGGCAAGGACACTCAATCCGTTTATTTGAAAGCCAATTTGATGCAGCACAAAGTTTAGGATTTAAAGTACGCCAGTTTGGTGATGGCATTATTTTTGATGACTTTGACTGGAATACCAAAGTAGACATTATGGTCGTTGCTACCTGTACAAAACTTGAATCAGAAAACTATACAAAAACACTGATAGGTTTGAATTGGCGCAGTGTGCCATGTGAATTAACCCTACAACAAACCATTGGCATTAATGATGTGGGTCCTACTTATAAATCAAGACTCTATTATTTAGGTAAAGCGACTCGTAATGCAAATAAAGGCTACAACCAAGCTTTAAATAGATGGGAAGATGATAACTATAAATTTGATGACTCAACAGGTGCAAAGTTTAGAGAATACCGAGAGTTTGTTGAGCTACTTAATAAGGCTGGGCACAGTAATGACAGAGGCATGCAAGGTCGAGCGCTTCTGAATTGGCATGATCGCAGCGCTAAAGCGTTTGCCGGTGAAGAGCAGGTTTTTGTTTTTGCGGCGAATTTTAGTTTGGATTATGAGTCGCCAAAGCGCGTTACCGTTAATGGTTTAAGGCCTTTTGGTGACATATTTACTAGTCAGTTTAGTGATATTTTTACTGATAAAGAAGAGCGGCAATATACGATGGAGCTAGGTGTTGCTAGCTTTAATTCTGCGGGTAATTCTGGTTTTAACTTTAATGATATAGGCTCAATGACTGATAACACAAGTAATCATGGTTTGCAGTTAAAGTTACCATTGCCTAACCCTACAAATAGCGATTTGCCTTGGGGTAAAACATTACCTGAAGCTGATTTAAAAGAATTAGCCGCAAAGCTAAATGGCGAGCATTCAACCCCATCACAAAAAGCAGTGTATAAAAGGTTGTCAGAGGAAGGGTTGACTGAAGGTGAAGTGAAACAGTGGTTTGTTGAAGATGCTACAAAGAGGAAGGTCAGGCCGTTAGGGGCTTTTAAAGAGTAAATTAACTTCTTAGTACTTACAGGGCTGTAACCAAGCACTCTTTGTGAACAGCCCTTTTACTTAAGCTTACTTCACCTTTTAAAATATCAGCATATTATGGCATTAATTAAACCAATTTACCCAATCCCCTTAGCTAACAAATTAAAGGCGTTATTGGCAGTTAAATTACCGCGTGGTGAAACACCCCCAGCACCTATTACCTATGTTGATGACAACATCTGTAAGCTCAGTAACAACTCAATAAAAGCCCGTAATATGGGTATTATTCCGGCGTTGTGCATGGTGTCATTTATTGCCTTTTACCAGATAGCTGGTTTTTATTCCATGTGGAAATCAACGGAAGAGAGTATGATGAAAATGGTTGATTTTTATAAAAAAAAGCATGGAGAAGATTATTTTTTATCCCCAAATGTTGAACCAGTAAGTAAAAGTTTTTACGATATGTTTGATGAAAATGGCAAAATGTCATTAAGTCGTTATATGCATTATCACTATTATGAAACCGCTGATGTTGGCGGTACGTTTCGCCTTAAGCGAGATATAATTTTATCCATCTTTATTATACTGACACTTCCTCCCTTATTGTATTTTCTAATCTTTTTTAAGCGCCAAGCGCCGATGGTGTTTGACCGTAATCGGCAAATTGTTTATCACTGGTATAAGGGCAACGTTCGCGCCCAGCATTTTAAAGACCTACGAATACATGAAGACTCACAAATGATGCGTATTCAGACGCGCAGCCTTGGTAAGCGCGGTGATATGCGTTGGGCTAATTTTATGGTGCAACCGCGCCATAATCCTTATTACAACGGTAAAGATGCGTATGAGCCAGTATTGGCATTCATATGTCAATTTATGGAATATGGCCGTGAGCATGTAATGCCGCAGTGTGAGCAATGGCAATCAAATGACAAACCCTTTGCACTTTTTGATGATGAAAAACCAAAAGACTTTGAGCAGCAATTAAATGCGGTGTTAACACATTTGTCAGAGAACGATACAGATATCCCGCTTGATAAAGACAATTTACCGTTATCTACAGGGATGGATATGAGCATGAGTATGCGTTTAAGAAGGGCCCAGAGTAGAGAAAGTAATAAAGATGTGGACAAGAATGGATAAAGAATTTGTTGAGATTAATGGCTTTGATTAAACACCACTACCCAATACCTTTAGCAAATAAGTTGAAAGCACTACTTAGCTTTCAACTCACTAAAGAGGCGCCGCCGCCAACACCGATAGTGTATGTAGATGAACATATTTGTAAGCTTAGTAATAATTCAATGAAAGCCCGTAATATGGGGCTGATCCCATTGTTATTAATTGTGTTATTTACTGCATGTTTAAATGCTAATAATATATTAAAAAGCTGGAGTGCAAGAGAGAGAGCAACTATTGATAGTATTGAATTATATAAAAAAAAGTATGGAGAGAATTATTTTAGTAGTACAGAAGTAAACCCAATACACTTAAAGTGGTATAAATTGCTAGATGAAAGTGGTGAGTTGACGTTTAAAAGCTACTTGTATGCTCGTCACAGTAATAAACATACAGCTTATGGAAGTTATTTTTACAAAAAAGACATTTCATTTTTAGTTTTTTACGTTATTACCATTCCACTTTTGTTGTTCTTTATTAT
>NZ_JACJEW010000110.1:0-4759 GCF_014164315.1 Pseudoalteromonas sp. SG44-1 | reverse complement strand
GCACAGAGCCGTCATTCGGATCTAAATTGTTTATGCCCCCAAAATAATTTAACGTAAATACTCTAAAGCAAACTGTAATAGAGATCTGCATAATGCTTTACCTTAGTTAGTTAAATTTTCTGAAACAAAATCTATGAACTTCCTAACTTTTAACGGTTGTTTTTTGTCTGCATAAAGAAGGTGGACATTTCTAACTTTTGGTTGACACCCTTCAAGTACTCTAATGAGTTCTCCAGATTGGATGCTTTCTTCAAGCAAATGATAGGGTTGAAGAATAATGCCAATCCCCTTGAGTGCTGCATTTTTTAGTGCACTACCATTATTACTAATGAATCTACTGGTTTGTAAATGTAAGAGGTCAATTCTAAACTCCTTTTTAAAATTAGAGCTATCAAACCAAGGTTTAAAGCCTAAAAAATGATGATTTTCTAAATCCGTTATATTTTTTGGGGGACCGTTAGTTTTTAGGTATTTTGGTGAAGCACAAAAAATAAGTTGTTGGGAAAAAACTCTCTTTGAGATGTAAGAAGCGTCTTTCAAATCTCCGACTCTGAAAACGATATCATAATTGTCTAAAACAACGTCAGTTAAAGAATCGGATAATGTAAGGTCTATTCTTATTGCGGGGTTGGCCTCTAAAAAGTCGGCAATGATTGTTGTTAATACATGAGTACCAAAGTTGTGCGGAGCATTCACGTTAATCAAACCTTCAGGCTCTTTTGTAAAATCATCCATTGAAAGAACTAAATCTCTATATTGCTTTTGTAACGCTTTAGCTTTGTTTAGATACACCTCACCAGCTTCTGTTATGTTTTGTCCTCTAGTACTTCTATTAAGTAGTTTAATATTTACTTCCTTTTCTAGAAAATTCACGTATTTGCTTACCATTGTTGTGGAAATATCAAATTTCGTTGCGACTTTCGAAAAGTTTTTTTCCTTGCAAACAGAAATGAAAATCTCAATAGCTTTTAATCTGTCCATGTAAACCTCAGGTTTAAACTGTTTTAATCAAAAGTGGGTTAGTGATTTTATCCTAGCAGTATAAAATGGGCTCGTAAATCAAATGGAGTCAATATGGAAACTTACCACTTAATTAGCTTTGCATTAGTGTCATTCCTGACTGTGCTTAGTCCAGGTCCAGCTGTGTTATTTACAATTCACAATGTGTTTAATGCAAATTCACAAGATGTACTGAAGGGGGTTCTGGGTGTTGCAACAGGAATATTAATAGTAGGTTTCTTTGCAACGTTGTTAATCATGTTTACAACAGAAGCCGTTGGCGGCGCATTTAAGGTTCTTAATCTTGCAGGAGCTTTTTATTTTTTATATTTGGCAGCAAATAATCTTAAGGCATTTAAATATAAAAATAGTTTGAGCAATGAACAGAAAAAACATTTTTTTCACGGCCTAGTCATCAGTCTACTGAACCCAAAAGCACTTGCTTTTTTTATATTCATCTTTCCTACATACATGCAAGAAAATTATATTTCTGCGGGTATAGCAACACTATTAACAAGTATTTTTGCTTTAAATGTATTACTTGTTCATTGCTTCTATTATTTTAGTTTTAACTACTTAACTAAAACAATAGGCATTGACAAGTTCGCAAATTACTTCAATCGACTATCAGCATTTACTTTTTTTATCTTCGCTTTGTTTATGTTTAATCAATTTTTAACAAGCATTACTCAATAACTTAAGGTATCACTATGATTGATTTATATTACTGGACTACGCCCAATGGTCATAAAATTACGATGGCACTTGAAGAGCTAGGTTTGGACTACAATTTATATCCAATAGATATATCTAAAGGGGAGCAGTTTTCACCTGAGTTCAGCGAATTGAGCCCCAACCAAAGAATACCAGCAATAATCGATAACGCCCCATTCAATACTTTTAAACCAATCAGCATTTTTGAATCAGGCGCTATTTTGCAATATTTAGCTGAAAAATCAGGGAAATTAATCGGTGAATCTCTCACTGATAAATATAAAGTCTTACAATGGTTAGCTTGGCAAGTAGCCGGACTTGGCCCTATGGCTGGACAGAATCATCATTTTATACATTATGCTTCTGAGCAAGTACCTTATGCAATTAACCGCTATCAAAATGAGACGAATCGTCTTTATAGTGTTATGGACAAGCAACTGGCGCAAACTGAATATTTAGCTGGTAACTTTTATTCAATTGCTGATATCGCGTGTTACCCTTGGATAAGAATACATGCTTTTCAAAGTATTGATATTGAGAAGTTTAGTAACCTTAAGCGCTGGTTAAATAATATCAAAACGAGACCGTCAACAATTAAAGCTTTTGAGGTGGCAAGTAGAATTAATACCCAACCTACGGTTAATGAAAAGGCGTCGCACCTACTTTTTAATCAATCGCATGTTAAGTGATTTATTTAGGAGAACAACATGATTAAATTGTATGAATTAGCAGGAAAAAATGGGGTTATTTTTAGTCCTTATTGTTGGCGTATAAGAATGGCATTAAGTTTTAAAGGGGTGAATTTTGAATGCGAAGAAGTAGCTTTCACGGACATTAAAAACATCAGTAAAGGGCTATTTAAAACGGTGCCAGTAATATCAGATAACAACAATGCTATTAATGATTCATATGATATTGCTGTCTATCTGGACAAAACTTACCCAGATACACCTTTACTTTTTCCAAATGAAGATTCAAAACAAACCTTTAGATTTATTGAAGCGTGGTCTAACTCGCTTCATTCTGATATCGCACAGATTGCAATTTTTGACATTTACAAAAAATTACAAGATAAAGATAAAGCATATTTTAGAAAATCAAGAGAAGCTCTTTTCTCAATGCCTCTTGAAGATGTACAAGAAAGGAAAAGTGCTGAAGCTACATCTAGTTTACTAAAAAAATTATTGGTTTTAGAAAAGTACCTCACAAGAGCAAGGTTTGTAGGCGGTTTAAATCCAACATATGCTGATTTCATCATTTTTGGTAGCTTGAAGTGGCTACTTCAAACGAGCGAACCTTTCAGTCATCATGAACTTCCAGAAAAGACTAGAGAATGGTATGTCGAGCTTTCAAATCGATATAGTGCACCTTCAAGTTAACGTAATGTCTTTAAAAATTAACCTTAGAAAAGGGACTGGAGTAATGATTTGCTCTGCAATAAAAGTTTTGTGGAATGTAATATGTATATCCGCTTTGTAATTAACGAATTTTGTCATGAGTCAAATCAGCGTCTAGGTCTATTTCTTGCTGTTAGGTATATGAAAGATGATAATAAATTTTTGGATTATGAGTTGGAACAAGCAGAGAGCATTATGGAGTGGTTTAACAACCACCTAGAATCGCCATTGGATTATTTGAATGCTCAAAAACTTAGAAAAGCTGATATTTTCATAAGTTGGTTCAAAATATCGGCCAAAAAACATATTTCTAAGGTTAGAGAATTTGTTGTATTGCTAGAAAGTAAAGGTATCGTAGTTGAAAAAATCAGAACAGAAAGACCTGGAAAAATAGTTTATTCAGATGAATATCAAGTGTTTGCTAAGCCATTTGAAAAGTATTAACTTTAACCACCCCTGATAGTTTAGCTGTACCACTTATCAATTGGAAAGTACTTTACTGTTATACATACACAGACATATATAAATTTTACCTAAATCAACCTCAAATAAAGGTTACTAACCCGTATTTGAGATTTTAAATTACTGTGTGGATGCAATTCACTCTAGTTGATTAATAATGGATTGTAGTTAACTGTTTTAAGAGCTGATACCAAAAACGAATTGTAAAAAATAAGAGACAATAGATGACAAGTGATACACCAAAAGACTATAGCGAGGATATGTATAAATTCTACTTTGAGGTTGGTGAGTGGAAGGGCGAAGCTCTTACAATCATTAGCTCATTTCTAGGTCATTATCATTCGAAGAATATAACCAAATTAGAGTTTGGTTATGAACTGATAATGCCTATTCAGTGCGTACCAGATTTGGTGTCACTTTTGATTGAGAAAAACATAGCTATTTATCAGATAGTGCGTGGTGAAAAAACACAAGAAACTTGGCGGTTATGACGAACTTGTAGAGTTGAATCAGTTTTTGTCACATTTTTCCTGTCCCTTGGTTTTAGTGTTTAAGGTGGATAGCTATTTTGTGTAATGTACTTTATTAAGATGTTATTAGCTTTGAGGAGATTATGGAAAGTATAATAAAACAAGCAATTCAATTGCGAAAAGAGGCAAACATCATGAGTCAATAGCGTTACTTAAAACGCTACTAGATAATGAGACATATTCTGCTAAAGCTCACTTACAAATTGCTTGGTCGTACGACAATCAAGGTAAAGAGAAAGAAGCGGTTGAGCATTATCTGACATCTCTTACAGGTCCTTTATCATCCATTGAAAGATTCGATGCTTTGTTTGGACTGGCAATTAACTATCGAAGCCTTGGTATGTATTCAGAGGCCCTAAGCTATTTCGAGCAAACGATCAGAGAGTATCCTAGTTGCATTGAAATCCAACCTTTCTATGCCATGTGCCTTTACAACATAGGTCGTCACAAAGAAGCAACAAAGTTGCTGCTCGAACTTTTAGTATCCACGACGAATAGTAATGCTATTAAAGAATATCAACGAGCTATTTCTTTATACGCTCAGGATTTAGACAGAACTTGGTAAAACGAAACACATTTACTAGTGGCAATTCGAGCAGATTTACAATACGTAGTTATCAGTATTATTAAGTCGGCTTCAATGTCCGCATATGGCAC